>NZ_FR895113.1:6624-34900 GCF_000434655.1 Clostridium sp. CAG:43
AGTGTGGCGAAAGACAGCAAAAGCCTGATCACCCGCAATGCGGCGACCTTCCGTTTTGTGGAAGAAGGTAAATACCGGATGGTGTACGGCATGGCGTGCAGCCCCAGGGAGGGTGAACCTATTTCAGGCGATACGTGTACGGTGCAGACCGGGCTTCCGGGGCAGGTGATTATGAGCCTGTCGGACGGCATGGGAAGCGGCAGAAGCGCCAGCGAGGACAGCGAGAAGGTCATTGAGCTGACCCAGCGCCTGCTGGAGACGGGATTTTCGGCACGATCGGCGCTCAAATTGGTAAATACGGTGCTTTTGCTGGCGGGCACGGAGCAGAATCCGGCAACAATCGATCTATGTTGTATCGATCTGGGGACCGGTGTGCTGGAAGCGATGAAGCTGGGCGCGGTGCCGACCTTTATTCTGGGGCGTGAGGGTGTTGAGTTTCTGGAAGCAGGCGGACTGCCGATGGGAATTGTACAGAACGCGGAGCCGGTTCTGATGTCGCGGAAAATGTGGGACGGCGAGAAAATTATTATGATAAGCGACGGCATTCTTGAAGCGATGCCGGGGGAACACAAGGAAGAGACGTTCATGGAATTTGTATCAAACCTTTCCGGCGGCAACCCGCAGGAACTGGCAGAACAGATCCTGGCGTTTGCGTCCGGGCTTTCGGACGGGGGTGTGGTGGATGACTGCACAGTGTTGGTCGGGACGGTGCTGGAACGTGGGTAAACGGTAGAATCTGGCAGGTTGAGAAATAAGGGGAGATCCGTTATACTGTGAAGGTACTGAACAGTTACGTGTGGATTTATTTTTAAGAGGGATAAAAAGAAATATAAAAGAATGCAGAAACAAACAGAAATTTATATGAAACAAAATCATATGACCAGGCCGGGGGATGGCGTTCTGGTCGGTTTATCCGGGGGAGCGGATTCCGTCGGTCTTTTGCTGGTACTCTGGAAGCTGCGGGAGACGTTTCAGATTTCCCTGCGGGCGCTCCATGTCCATCACGGGCTGCGCGGCGCGGAGGCGGATCGGGACGCGGCATTTTCACGGATGCTGTGTGAACGGCTGGAAGTTCCTTTTTATGAGTTCCGTATCGATGCGGCAAAAGAGGCGCTTGACCGGAAATGTTCCGTCGAGGAGGCGGGACGACTGGCACGGTACCGCCTGTATGAGGAGACGGCGCGGGCGTGGGAGGAAGAGATTCGGCAGGTTCATATCGCCACTGCCCACCATGCGGATGATAACGCGGAAACGGTTCTTTTTAACCTGTTCCGCGGAAGCGGTCTGACCGGGCTTTCCGGCATTGCTCCGGTGCGGGGGCGCATCATCCGTCCTCTTCTCTGGGCGCAGCGGAGCGAGATTCAGACCTGGCTGCGGCAGCAGGGACAGGACTGGGTCGAGGACTCGACGAACCAGGAGAGTGAATACAGCCGCAACTGGCTTCGGAATGAACTGCTTCCGGCGGTAGAAGAGCGCCTGAATGCACAGGCAGTCCGTCATATCGACCAGGCGGGCAGACGCATCCGGCAGGCAGATGCCTATCTGGAAGAGGTGGCAGAAGAATGGCTTCAAAAGCATGCACCGGACGGAAAGGCGGATGCAGGAGCGCTGGCAGAACAGGCGGAGATTGTGCAGGGTTATATCGTGCGGCGGTTGTTTTTAAAGAGCAAAATGCCGCTCCGGGACGTGACGGAGACGCATGTGCAGGCGGTGCGGGAACTTCTGCACCAGGGAACCGGAAAGAGTATTTCGCTGCCGCATGGGTTCCGGGCGGTAAATATATATGGATTTCTTGAAGTGCGCCCTCTTAGTCATCCAGGGGAAAGAAAAGGGGTTTTGCTTCCGGGCATCCAGAATGGGAATCTTTTGCAGATGCATACTTTCCCCTGTGAAAAGGGGGATGAATTTCCGAAAAACCAGTATACGAAATGGTTTGACTATGATAAAATAAAAGGTACCTTATCGCTGAGACACCGGCAGCCGGGGGACTACCTGACACTGCCGTCCGGCGGTCGGAAGACGCTGAAATCCTGGATGATCGATGAGAAAATTCCGAGACAGGAGCGGGAGGAAATCTGGCTTCTGGCGGAAGAAAAACATATCCTGTGGATAGTGGGGCACCGGATCAGCGCATATTATAAGATAACAGAACAGACAAAAACCATCCTTGAGGTGGAATTTAACGGAGGAAAAAGCAGTGGCTGATAAGATTCGTGTATTATTAACGGAAGAAGAAGTAAACAAGAAGATCAGTGAAGTGGCAGCACAGATCAACAAAGATTATGAGGGAAAGGAAGTCCACCTGATCTGTATCTTAAAGGGCGGCGTATTCTTTACCTGCGAACTGGCAAAACGCCTGACTATTCCGGTTTCCCTGGATTTCATGTCTGTATCCAGCTACGGTTCCGACACCAAGTCAAGCGGTGTAGTAAAGATTATCAAGGATCTGGACGAGCCGCTGGAGGGCAAGAATGTCATCATCGTGGAGGACATCATCGATTCCGGACGCACCCTGGCATATCTGATTGAGGTATTAAAACAGAGAAATCCGAAAAATATCGAGCTGTGCACCCTGCTTGACAAGCCGGAGCGCCGCGTGAAAAAACAGGTTCAGGTTAAATATACCTGCTTTACAATCCCGGATGAGTTTGTCGTAGGTTACGGCCTGGATTACGATCAGAAATACCGCAACCTGCCGTACATCGGTGTTGTGGAAGTATAAGGAGGAAGCCAGTTGAAACAACGTCAGTCGATGGGAGGCGTGGGGCTTCTGATCCTCATGCTGCTCGTTATCATGTTTTTCTCGTTGAAAGTCCCTGGAATGGCGACGGAGCGGGAATTAAGCTATCCGGAGTTCATGGTATATCTGGAAAATAAGACCGTAGAGAGCGCACAGATCCGCCCGAACCGCGAGGTGCCGACCGGTGAGGTTGTTTTTGAGACAACCTCCGGCGACCGGGAGGAATTCAATGTGCTGGATGTGAAGGAAGTAGAGATGGCGCTGCGCAAGGCGGGGGTTCCGTACACGACCACCAGCGTCCGCCAGGATAGCTATTTTATGACGGTGATCTTGCCGATCGCTTTGTCCGCAGGCGTCCTGATCTTCCTGTTTATGTTTATCAATTCTCGTTCCGGCGGCGGGGCAAATGCCAAGATGATGAATTTTGGACGCAGCCGTGCCCGGATGGTATCGACCAGCAAGGTCAACTTTACCAAAGTTGCCGGTCTGGAAGAGGAGAAAGAGGAACTGGAGGAGATCGTAGATTTCCTGAAAAATCCGCAGAAATACACTGGCGTCGGGGCGCGCATCCCGAAGGGCGTGATCTTAGTCGGACCTCCAGGAACCGGTAAAACCCTGCTTGCCAAAGCGGTGGCGGGTGAGGCAGGCGTTCCGTTCTTCTCGATTTCTGGTTCGGATTTTGTTGAAATGTTCGTCGGTGTCGGCGCATCCCGTGTCCGCGACTTGTTTGAGGAAGCCAAGAAAAATGCCCCGTGTATTGTCTTTATCGATGAGATCGATGCGGTTGCCAGACAGCGTGGTACCGGCATGGGCGGCGGTCACGACGAGCGAGAGCAGACGCTCAACCAGCTCCTGGTTGAGATGGATGGTTTCGGAGTCAATGAGGGCATCATCGTCATGGCGGCGACGAACCGCGTGGATATTCTCGATCCGGCGATTCTGCGGCCGGGCAGATTTGACCGAAAGGTGGCAGTCGGACGACCGGACGTCAAGGGACGCGAGGAGATTCTCGGCGTTCATACGAAGGAAAAACCGCTGGGCGAGGATGTGGATTTACACCGCATCGCGCAGACAACCGCTGGATTTACCGGAGCCGATCTGGAAAATCTGATGAATGAGGCGGCGATCAATACCGCAAAAGAGGGACGTAAGTTCCTGACCCAGACGGATATTGAGAAAGCCTTTATTAAAGTGGGAATTGGTGCTGAGAAGCGCAGCAAGGTGATTTCCGAGAAAGATAAGAAGATTACCGCATACCATGAGGCGGGTCATGCGATTCTGTTCCATGTCCTCCCGGATGTGGGACCGGTTCACACCGTTTCGATCATTCCGACCGGTGTCGGTGCGGCAGGCTATACGATGCCGCTTCCGGAGCAGGATGAGCTTCATATGACGAAGGGCAGAATGCTTCAAAATATCATGGTTTCGCTGGGCGGACGAATCGCCGAGGAGATTATCTTTGACGACATCACGACCGGCGCCTCCCAGGATATCAAGCAGGCGACCTCGATGGCGCGCGCGATGGTAACCGAGTACGGTATGTCAGAAAAACTGGGCATGATCAACTACGGTGGAGACAACAACGAGGTCTTTATTGGCCGCGACCTGGCGCATACGAGAACCTACAGCGAGGAAGTGGCGAGCGAGATCGACAGCGAGGTAAAACGCATCATCGACGAATGCTATGCCAAGGCAAAACAGATCATTCTCGATCACGAGGATGTCCTTCATTCCTGCTGTGCCCTGCTGATGGAGAAAGAGAAGATCGGTCAGGCTGAGTTTGAAGCGCTGTTCCAGGATGGAGAAAAGCCGTCAGGGGAAGCTGAAACTCCGGTGACAGAAGCATAAAAAGTTCAAAGCATGAAACAGGTCTGGAAATAAGCCTTCTTTTATGCAAATTTCGGGCGGATTTTGCTGGACATTTAGGGAGAGAATGTTGATTTGCACAAAAAAGAAATCGAAATAAAACGATGTTTGTGCACACTTATTTCTGCTCCTATGCTATTATAATAGACGTAACCCCCCCAATACATTATATAGTTTTTGCTACACCCCATAAAACGAAATACCTTCTCCTAAAAAGGTCAGCTACCCCGCTGACCTTTTTTATTTCATAGGAAATTATGTACTATGAAACAAAAAACGCTCCGCGAGGATGCGCACTCGCGCGAAGCAGAAACATGTCGCAAGCGACCGCGCGAGACGCCCGAATGTGCCAAGGCACATTCTTTTTTCTTGAAAATGAAAACAAATAAAAACCTAAAATTAGGGGTGTGAAAATAACTTGTGTAATTTTGGGAAATCCTGTAAAATATGGGCAGAAAATAACATGATTGTGAAAGCGGTGAAACCGCTGGAAAGGGAAACAGATGGAGCAGATCAATCGCGACGCGCTATTTTGCGACGAGACAGAGGATTACCGTTGTCCTTCGGAGGCAGATGCGGGTGAAGTCGTTACATTTTATTTCAGAACAGAGAAAAATGGAGCAGATGCGGTTGTACTGCTGGAATATGACCCGGAGACCGGGGCGCTTTTGCAGGAGTGGCAGATGAAACGGCTTTCGTGGGAGTGCTGTGCTGGCAGCGTTGGGAACGGTGCAGATACAAATCGAGGCATAGATGGTAGCGGTATGGCTGACAAGTCAGACAGCCGTTTTGATTACTACAGCTGTGCGCTGACTCTGGGAACGAAAACATTTTCGTATGTATTTCAGGTAACCTGGGGCGAGAACGTCTGTCTTTACAACCGGATCGGGCTGACAGAGGATGCGGCGGCGCACCCGTTCCGCCTGATTCCGGGATTTCATGTGCCGGAGTGGAGCAAGGGCGCGCTGATGTATCAGATCTATGTGGATCGGTTCTGCAACGGCGATCCTACAAACGATACGGAAACCAATGAATATATTTATCTGAAAAAACCGGTCACCCGGGTGACGGACTGGAAGGAACCGATCAGTACACTCGATGTGGGACGGTTTTACGGCGGTGATCTGCAGGGTGTTTTAGATAAACTTGATTATTTAAAGAGTCTCAAGATAGAAGCAATCTACTTAAATCCGGTATTTGTATCACCATCGAACCATAAGTATGACTGTCAGGACTACGACCATATCGATCCGCATTATGGAGTGATTCTGGAGGACGCAGACGGACTGGTGTGCCCGGAAGATACGGACAATGACCGCGCACATAAATATATGACGCGGACGGCGGATGAGCAGAACCTGGAGGCGAGCGATGCCTTTTTTGCCCGCCTGATTGAGGAAGCACACAAGCGGGGAATCCGGGTGCTGGTGGACGGTGTGTTCAACCATTGTGGTTCTTTCAATAAATGGCTGGATGCGGAACTTCTGTACCAGCACGCGGGCGGCTATCCGCAGGGGGCATATGTCTCGGAGGACAGCCCGTATCGCTATTTTTTCCAGTTTCACAATGAAAATGCTTGGCCGTTTAATGACAGCTACGACGGCTGGTGGGGACACGCGACGCTTCCGAAGCTCAATTACGAGGAATCGCCGGAATTGTACCAGTACATTCTGGGGATTGCGAAAAAATGGGTGTCGGCGCCGTTTGGAGCAGATGGCTGGCGGCTGGATGTGGCGGCAGATCTGGGGCGGAGTGCCGGGATGAACCATCAGTTCTGGCGTGATTTCCGCGTGGCAGTCAAGGAGGCAAATCCGGAGGCGGTCATGATCGCGGAACATTACGGCAGCCCGTATGACTGGCTGAAGGGCGATCAGTGGGATACGGTCATGAATTATGATGCGTTTATGGAGCCGCTGTCATGGTTTCTGACCGGGATGGAGAAGCACAGTGACGAAGAAAATCCGGCGCTGTTTGGGGATGGATGCGCCTTTTTTGAGGCGATGCGCTACCATATGAGTGAAATGCCGACGGCTTCCGTGCAGTGTGCGATGAACGAGCTGTCCAACCATGATCACTCCCGCTTTATGACGCGGACAAACCGCCGGGTGGGCCGTCTTGCGTCGGCAGGTGCAAAAGCAGCGGAGGAAGGCATCAGCTATGGTATTTTCCGCCAGGGTGTTGTCATGCAGATGACCTGGCCGGGCGCACCGACGATCTATTACGGTGACGAAGCGGGTGTCTGTGGATGGACCGATCCGGACAGCCGCCGGACGTACCCGTGGGGCGGGGAAAACCTGGAGCTGATCGAGTTCCACCGCTACATGAGCGGCATTCGGAAACGCTGTCCGGCATTTAGAAATGGTTCCCTGAAAGCGCTGGCGGCAGGAGATGGCTATATTGCCTATGGACGTTTTCAGAGTGCTCAGAGAGCTGGCGGCGCGTGCTGCGGCGTGACGGCGGTCAATACAGGTGATGACTGGCTGACGCTCAAGATTCCGGTCTGGCAGATCGGGGCGCGCGACGGGGCGGTCCTGCGCCGGGAAATGATGACCTATGAGGACGGTTACAACGCCGGACAGGTTGAACATGAGGTAAAGGACGGCTATATCGAGGTGAAAATCCCACCGGTCGGAAGTATCGTTTTGACGGGAAATGATACGGCATTGTAGGAAATGCGGCTTCGACAAGATATATGATTTCTGGCAGTTGAGCGAGAAGAATCAAAAGCAGGAAAAAATGGAAATAAAAATATTAAATAAAATATATAAAAACACTTGCTTTTTTGAGACAGCCATGTTATAATTTTCAACTGTCAGAGCAATTTTGGATGGGTTCCCGAGTGGCCAAAGGGGGCAGACTGTAAATCTGTTGCGTCTCGCTTCGGTGGTTCGAATCCACCTCCATCCATTTGGCTTTGTGCCAGTCATGAGTAATCATGATGCCGGCGTGGCGGAACTGGCAGACGCACAGGACTTAAAATCCTGCGAGGGTTAAACTTCGTACCGGTTCGATTCCGGTCGCCGGCAGTATCGGGAACAGTTTTTAACTGTTCCATCCATTATTATTTTTACAATAATGGTTGTATTTTTCCAGAAATTGTATATAATAATAGAGTAAGAATTAGCGCGGGGTGGAGCAGTCTGGAAGCTCGTCGGGCTCATAACCCGAAGGTCGTAGGTTCAAATCCTGCCCCCGCAATTTTTTTATGCAATGAGAAGTGCACAGATAAAAATATAGAAGTTAAAAACATGCTTGCATGTTTTTTAACAGATATATTTTTAGATGTATACGGCGAATGCCGTAAGCGAAAAAACGAAGTTTTTGAGCTGAGCACTTCGGACTAAAAAAAGCGACAAGCAAACTTTTAATCCGCATAAAACCAAATAACCATTACGCCCAGATAGCTCAGTTGGTAGAGCAGAGGACTGAAAATCCTCGTGTCACTGGTTCGATTCCGGTTCTGGGCATATGGGGTATTAGCTCAGTCGGTAGAGCACTTGACTTTTAATCAAGTTGTCCGGGGTTCGAATCCCCGATGCCTCATTACGAAGACACATTGCAGACGCGATGTGTCTTTTTGTATAATGGGAAATCCCTTGGAATTCTCTATTACACAAAAAGGCACTAACGTGCCAATGATGTGCACTCGCGCGAAGAAGAAATAGGAAACTTCGTTTAACATTCATGTTAAGTAAAAAAGCCATTCAGACAGGAGTCTTTCTTGAATATATAATTTCTTGTTTTCGGATATGGCAGCTGTTATAATTGATTGAAAACAGAAGCAAATAGAAAACCAAAATGGAAGTAAGAATAGAAATAGGCAAATGCAGAAATTTTAAAATGGAGAAGAAAAATGGAGCCAAACAAGATGAAACAGAAACGCTGGAAATATTTATATGCAGCGGCGGCGCTTGGCATGACGTTCCTTTTGAACTTGAGCGGATGTAGCCGCCGGTTCACGAACTATCCGGAGACAGCCGGAACGGTAGCAATCGTGGACAGTACAGAGCGGGAGGCTGTCCGAGATGAAAATGGAGAAAATCCAGATCAGCCGATTGATTTAGATAACCTGGGGGAACAGCAGTCGGCGGCAGAAATGGAAGCGTTAGCTGCGGCGGAGGCGGCGGAGCCGGGCGTGGAGGAGCCGTATCTGGACGGGGGAGAGCTTCGGCTTTTAGCGTGTGCGGATATCTGGCAGAACCTCTCCTGCGTTATGAAGACGAAGGAAGGCGCGGTGATCGTGGTAGACGGCGGTCGTGATGTCGATGCACCGCATTTGATTGAGGTTATTCAGGAGTTGGGCGGTCATGTGGATGCATGGCTTTTAACCCATCCGCACAGCGATCATGTGGGGGCGATCACGGAGATTTTAAACATGGATCCGATGCCGATCTCGATCGGTAAGGTGTATTATTCATTTCTGGATAAAGAATTTTTAGGTCAGGAGCAGGTTTCAAGACGGGATTCAGATTTGGAGTGTTATGATCGGATCACGGAAGCAATTGCGAAACTGCCGGAAGCAGAAAAATGCGGGACGCTTACGAAAGGGCAGAAGATTTCAGTGGCGGGCGCGGAGATCACAGTGATGAACGAGCCGTTTGCCTGCACGGAAAATAGTTTTAATAACAGCTCGGTCGTGTACCGCGTGGAGATGGGCGGAAAACGGATCTTGTTTTTGGGCGATATGGGCTGGCAGGCAGGGAAAGATTTTCTTGCCAATCATACGCAGGAGGAACTGAAATCGGATGTGCTACAGATGGCGCACCATGGGCAGAGAGGCGTGGAAGAGGAGCTCTACCAGGAGATTTTACCGGAGGTCTGCTTATGGCCGACGCCGGACTGGCTCTGGGATAATGTGCAGGATGGCGTCGCGGGCGCTGGTTCGTATAAGACGCCGATTGTCCGTGGATGGATGGTAACATTAGGTGTGAAGAAAAATCTTTGTGTCAAGGATGGCGATCAGATACTGCGGTAGTTTTTTATAAAAGATAGAAATAAAATTTTAAAAAGTTGTTTTCAGGGAAATGAAATGCTTCTGGGATGCGGTGCAGCGGATAGAAATAAGATATGAACGAAAAAAGAGAGAAACAGAAGGAAGAAGAAAAAGTGAATAAAGACAGGAAAATGCGGTCGGAAACAATCATCCTACGTCCGGAAGTGCCGCTTTTAGAACGTTTATCCACCTATGCGGCGTCGGATGCCTACCCGTTCCACATGCCGGGCCACAAACGCCAGGTGAAAATGGGGATAACTTCCGTTCCGAATCCATTTTCGGTGGATATCACGGAGATTGATGGATTTGACAACCTGCATCATGCGGAAGATATTTTGAAAGAGTCGATGAATTCGGCGGCTGCGGTGTACGGAGCAGACCGGAGCTGGTATCTGGTGAATGGCAGTACGTGCGGGATTCTGGCGGCGATCGCGGCGGCGGTGAAGCCGGGGGAAAAAATCCTCATGGCTCGAAATTCCCACAAATCGGCGTATCACGCGGTGATTTTAAACCAGCTGGAACCGGTATATTTATATCCGGAGGAGGTGCCGGAGTTTCAGATTCCGGGAGGGATCGAGCCAGATCAGGTGGAACGAGCACTTTTGGAGCATCCGGAGATCCGGGCGGTGTTTGTGACTTCCCCGACCTATGAGGGGATCGTGTCGGATATCCAGGGGATTGCAGCGACGGCGCACCGGCATGGAGCGGCGCTGATTGTGGACGAGGCGCACGGCGCGCATCTGCCGTTTGGGGATGGGAACTATTTCCCGGATGGAGCGTTACAGGAGGGGGCGGACCTGGTGATCCAGAGTCTTCACAAGACGCTTCCATCCCTGACACAGACGGCGATTCTGCATCTGAAAAGCCAGATTCTGGATGCGAAGAAGGTGGAACAGTATTTATCGGTTTACCAGAGTTCCAGCCCGTCGTATATTCTGATTGCGTCGATGGAGAACTGCGTCCGGTATATGGCAGAAAAAGGAGCCGGGGAGATGGCGCGGTATGGCGCACGATTGCGGGAACTCCGGGAAAAATTGGCGAAGCTAAAACATTTCCGGCTTCTGAAAGAGGAAATCTGTGGTGCGGCAGGTGTGTATGGATATGATCCGTCAAAACTGGTGCTATTTCCAGATTTTATGACGGGAACCAGACTGGCAGAGGTTTTGCGGACAGAGTATCATCTGGAGGCGGAGATGTCGAGCGGGCGGTATGTGCTTCTGATGACTTCGTTTATGGATACGGAGGAAGGATTTTCGCGTCTGGAGCGGGCACTTTTGGAGCTGGATGCGCGGGTGGAAAAGCTGGAGGCGGAAAGTGTTGGGCTGAAAGATGCAAAACAAGGCAGGCAGGAACCGTTTTCGGGAGCACAATCGAATCAGAAACCGAACCAAGAAAATGATTCAGAAAACTATCCGCAGCAGATGTGTCTCCCCTGGCAGGCATGGCATGGGGATGGCATGCTGGTGCCGCTTGAGGAGGCGGAAGGAAGGGCGGCGCGGACCTGCGTTACCATTTATCCGCCGGGGGTGCCGATGCTGATGCCGGGAGAGCGGATTGGAACAAGGGAGATCGCGCGGATCCGTGAGGATTGGAAGCTGGGACTTACGGTGGAAGGAATTTGTGAAAAATCAGACAAATTGGATTTGTGGATAGAGGTTGTTATTTAGGAAATATCAGGTATTGATTCACCAGGTTCGCACATTTACTGTGGGAACCGTACGAAAACCTTGGCTTACAAGGCAAAAATCCTTTGTTGAAGACAAATTCGCACATTTGCCATAAGAAACAGAGAAAAATCGGATTTATATATACGATGGAATGCGTGTGAAAATACTGGCTGGAAAGGCATAATAGGAAGATGGGACATATATTTTACGTGATGGGAAAGAGCGCGTCCGGGAAGGACACGATCTATAAGATATTGAGAGAGCGGCTGCCGCAGATCCGGACGGTGGTGCCGTATACGACCAGACCGATCCGGGCAGGCGAGCGGGACGGTGAGGAGTATCATTTTGTGACCGGAAAAAGGCTTGCGGATTTGGAGAAACAGGGAAAGATCATTGAAAAGAGAACCTACCAGACTGTTTATGGACCGTGGAGTTATGCAACGGTGGACGATGGGCAGATCGATCTGGGATCGGATGATTATTTCATGATCGGGACGCTGGAATCGTATGAGGGGACGCAGAATTATTTCGGCGCGGATGCGCTGGTGCCGCTTTACATTGAGGTGGAGGACGGTGAACGCCTTCAGCGTGCGCTTGACCGGGAACGGCAGCAGACAGAGCCAAAGTATGCGGAGCTGTGCCGCCGTTTCCTGGCGGATGAGGCAGATTTCAGTGCCGAAAATATGGAAAAATGTGGGATCCGGGCGGAAAACCGGTTTGAAAACCGCGAGCTGGAAGCGTGTGTGGATACGTTGGTAAGGGAAATTCGGGCTCACGGATTGGCACTTTTGGAACCGAAAGTGCCGTAAGAAAACGTGGTGGCAGCAGGAATTTGCCGTATTTAAATGCGAAGCCACGGCAAATTCCGTTACTGGGCACGTATGCGTGAACAGTAACAAATTCGGAATTTCATCGCACTAGGCAGAGGTTAAATCTTGTGTTATACTAAGATGATAGAGATTTACAAATAATAAAAGAAGGGCATGATAGAAGGGATCCCAACCGATCCATATGATTGAAACGATTTTAGAATTAAAATCCAGAGTCCAGCCCTGAAAGGAGCATCAAGATGGCAGGTTTTCACGATATTATTGGACATGAGAAGATAAAAGAGCACCTTCAGAAGGCGATCGGGTATCAGAGAGTTTCACATGCCTACATATTGTCGGGCGAGGAAGGAATGGGACGCAAGACGATCGCGAAGGCATTTGCCATGACGCTTTTGTGCGAGAAACATGGGACGGAGCCGTGCATGGAATGCCATTCCTGTAAGCAGTTTTTGTCGGGCAATCATCCGGATGTGATCTGGGTGACACATGAGAAACCTGCGAGCATTGGTGTCGATGATGTCCGGATTCAGATCAATGATACGGTTTCGATCCGCCCGTACAGCAGTCCATATAAGATATATCTGGTCGATGAGGCGGAGAAAATGACGGTGCAGGCGCAGAACGCTCTTTTAAAGACGATTGAGGAGCCGCCGGCCTATGCGGTGCTGGTGCTTATCACGACGAACCCGGAGGTATTTCTGCCGACGATCCTGTCCCGCTGTATCCAGTTGAAACTTCGTCCGCTCAAGGATTCGGTGGTAAGCGATTACCTGACGGAGAAAATGGGCGTTTCGGATGGTCAGGCGGATATTTATGCGGCGTTTGCGAGAGGAAATTTAGGAAAAGCGATTCATCTCGCCTCTTCGGAGGAGTTTGCACTTTTGTACCGAGAGGTGCTGACGCTGCTTAAAAATATCAAGGACATGGATATTCCGATGCTTCTGGATTATATCCGCAAGCTGCAGGAGGACAATCTGGATCTGTATGAGTGCCTGGATTTCATGCAGCTCTGGTACAGGGATATTCTGATGTTTAAGGTCACAAAGGACATGAATTCGCTGATCTTTAAGGATGAGTATTCGGCGGTCAGCAGTTGCTGCCAGAAGAGTTCCTATGAGGGGCTGGAAGAGATATTGAGTGCGATTGAAAAGGCAAAAGTCCGGCTGAATGCTAACGTCAACACCGATTTGGCGCTGGAGCTGATGCTTTTGACGATGAAGGAGAATTAAATTTATGATAAAGGTAATCGGAGTCCGGTTCCGCAAGGCCGGAAAGGTATATTACTTCGATCCGGCGCAGATGGAAATCAAGATGGGCGACCATGTGATCGTGGAGACCGCCCGCGGAATCGAGTTCGGAGAGGTGGTTCTTGGCGTCCGCGAGGTGGATGAGAAGAAGGTGATCCAGCCGCTGAAATCGGTCATTCGTATGGCGACGAAGAATGACGAGGAGCTGGAACGGAAGAATAAAGAAAAAGAGCATGAGGCATTCCAGATCTGTCAGGAAAAGATCCGCAAGCATGAATTGCAGATGAAGCTGATCGATGCAGAATACACCTTTGATAACAATAAGCTGCTGTTTTATTTTACGGCGGATGGAAGAATCGATTTCCGTGAGCTTGTCAAGGATCTGGCGGCGGTCTTTAAGACGCGGATCGAGCTGCGCCAGATTGGCGTCCGGGATGAGACGAAGATTTTGGGTGGCGTCGGTATCTGTGGTCGTCCGCTCTGTTGTCATTCATATTTATCGGAGTTTATTCCGGTTTCAATTAAGATGGCAAAAGAGCAGAACCTGTCCTTAAATCCGACGAAGATTTCGGGTGTGTGCGGTCGTCTGATGTGCTGCCTGAAATACGAGGAAGAGACGTATGAGGATCTGAACAGCCATCTGCCGAGTGTCGGCGATTACGTCACAACGGATGACGGGCTGAAAGGCGAGGTTCACAGCGTCAGCGTCCTGCGCCAGCAGGTAAAGGTGGTTGTGACGGTAGGACGGGATGAGAAGGAGATCCGTGATTACCGTGTGGATCAGCTCAAGTTTAAGCCGAAGCGCCGCCGTGACAGGGGAAATGTCAACGATGCGGAGCTGAAAGCGCTGGAGGCACTGGAGAAAAAGGAAGGAAAGTCGAAGCTGGATGATAATTAAAGAGGGCGAGCGGATCGATGAACTGCAGCGGAACGGATACCGGATCATCCAGAAGACGAACGGGTTCTGTTTTGGCATGGACGCGGTGCTTTTGTCCGGGTTTGCATCGGTAAAGCCGGGCGAGAAAGCGCTTGATCTGGGAACGGGAACCGGTATTATCCCGATTCTTCTGGAGGCAAAGACGGAAGGAAGCCATTTTATAGGTCTGGAGATCCAGGCGGAGATGGCGGAGATGGCATCCCGGAGTGTGGCGCTCAACAGGCTGGAAGAGAAGGTTTCGATCGTGCAGGGCGATATCAAGGAGGTTCCGACGCTGTTTGAGAAGGCATCCTTTGATGTGGTAACGACGAACCCGCCGTACATGAACGACAGCCACGGGCTGAAAAATCCCGATCTTCCCAAGGCGATTGCCCGCCATGAGGTTCTCTGCAATCTGGAGGATGTCGTGCGCGCGGCGGCTTCGGCACTTCGTCCCGGCGGACGACTCTATATGGTACACCGTCCGAGACGGCTCATTGAGATTCTGATGGCGATGAAAAGCCAGAAATTGGAGCCGAAGCGGATGAAATTTGTCCATCCGTTTGCAGATAAAGAGGCCAATATGGTTCTCATCGAGGCGGTGCGCGGCGGCGGCGCGCTGATGACAGTGGAAAAGCCGATCATTGTGTATAAAGAGCCGGGCGTGTATACGGATGAGATTTATGATATTTACGGGTATTAATGGAATAGGAGAACGATGGAAGGAACATTATATTTGTGTGCCACGCCGATCGGCAATCTGGATGACATCACATTCCGGGTGCTGGAGACGTTAAAGCAGGTGGATCTGATTGCGGCGGAGGACACGCGGCACAGTATTAAGCTTCTGAATCATTTTGATATTCATACACCGATGACGAGCTACCATGAGTACAATAAGGTCGAGAAGGCGCGTGTGCTGGTGGAGAAGCTGAAATCGGGCATGAATATTGCCTGCATCACGGACGCCGGGACGCCGGGTATTTCGGATCCGGGCGAGGAGCTGGTGCGCCAGTGCTGCGAGGCGGGAATTAAAGTAACCGCGCTTCCGGGAGCGGCGGCGTGTGTTACGGCGCTGATTATTTCGGGACTTCCGACGAGACGGTTCTGTTTTGAGGCATTTCTTCCGACGGACAAGAAGGAGCACCAGCGGGTGCTTGCAGAGCTTCAGAATGAGACGCGCACGATTGTGCTTTACGAGGCGCCGCACCACCTTCTGCGGACGCTCACGGAGCTTTACGAGGCGCTGGGGGATAGAAAGGCGTCTATCTGCCGGGAGCTGACGAAGAAATACGAGACGGCGTTCCGGACGACGCTTTCGCAGGCGGTGGCGTATTATACGGAAAATGAGCCGAAGGGCGAGTGCGTGATCGTCATCGAGGGCAAATCCGTCCAGGAGATCGAGGCGGAGGATCAGGCGCGCTGGCAGCAGATGTCCTTGGAAGAGCATATGGAACATTATGAATCACAGGGAAACAGCCGCAAGGAAGCGATGAAGCTGGTGGCGAAGGACCGCGGGGTTTCGAAGCGGGATGTGTACCAGGCGCTGCTGGAGGCGGAAGAGGCGTAGACACAAACGGAAAGCTGAAAAATGGGTAAGTGGAGTGGCGTTGGTGGAATGCCGGGGCGCTCCGGTTTGTGCAGATAAAAGAAAAATAGAATAAGATTTGAGAAAAGAACAAACTGTACTGATTAAAATATTTAAAAGTGTATATTTTAATCAGTACAGTTTTTGTTATAATTCCTACTAAGTTGATGCGGAAATGAATGTAAAAATACAGAATGTCAGTGAATTGTTTTTCGCAAGGCAGAATAGAAAGGCAGAAGAGGCGCTTGACTGTGAATGATTCAGTGGATTCGGGTATTGATTGCAAGGATCGTAAGGACGCTTGGCTTACAAAGAAAAATCATATTCAACCACGGGAGGAATAAAAATGGCAGAGAATCGTTATGAACTGAATAAACAGCTGGCACAGATGTTAAAGGGCGGCGTTATCATGGATGTCACAACCCCGGAGCAGGCGAAGATCGCGGAGGCGGCAGGCGCGTGTGCGGTTATGGCGCTGGAGCGGATTCCGGCGGATATCCGGGCAGCGGGCGGTGTGTCCCGTATGAGTGACCCGAAGATGATTCGCGGCATTCAGGAGGCAGTTTCGATTCCGGTTATGGCGAAGTGCCGGATCGGTCATTTTGTGGAGGCGCAGATTCTGGAAGCGATCGAGATTGATTATATCGATGAGAGCGAGGTATTATCTCCGGCGGATGATGTGTACCATATTGACAAGACACAGTTCAAGGTTCCGTTTGTCTGCGGTGCGAGAGACCTGGGAGAGGCGCTGCGCCGGATCGAGGAAGGTGCTTCGATGATCCGTACCAAGGGCGAGCCGGGAACGGGCGATGTCGTACAGGCAGTCCGCCATATGCGTGCGATGAATTCGGAGATCCGCCGGGTTCAGAACCTGCGTGAGGATGAGCTTTACGAGGCAGCAAAACAATTAAAAGTTCCGGTTCATCTGCTCCGCTATGTACATGACAATGGACGTCTCCCGGTTGTCAATTTCGCGGCAGGCGGTGTGGCTANNNGCGGTGTGGCTACCCCGGCGGATGCGGCTCTGATGATGCAGCTGGGCGCAGAGGGAGTCTTTGTTGGATCTGGTATCTTCAAGTCAGGCAATCCGGAGAAACGTGCGTCGGCGATCGTGCAGGCAGTAACGAATTACAAGGATGCAAAATTACTTGCTGCAATTTCTGAGGATCTGGGCGAGGCGATGGTTGGTATCAATGAGAATGAGATTGCGATTTTGATGGCAGAGCGGGGACAGTAAGATGGAGAAAAAACAGATAGGCGTGCTGGCGGTGCAGGGCGCGTTTGCCGAACACATTGCCATGGTACGGAAACTGGGCGCAGAGGCGTTTGAGATCCGGCAGCTTCCGGATCTGGAGCGGCCGATGGACGGACTGATTCTGCCGGGCGGCGAGAGCACCGCGATGCGCAAGCTCCTGGATGAGCTGGGGCTTTATGAGCCGCTTCGGGCAAAGATTGCGGCAGGGCTTCCGGTGTATGGAACGTGCGCGGGGCTTCTGCTTCTGGCCAAGGAGATCGAGGGCGGAACGCCGTGCTTTGCGACGATGGATGTGTCGGCGGTGCGGAATGCCTACGGGCGTCAGCTCGGAAGTTTTTACACGGAGGCTGAATTTGCCGGTCTGGGGACGATTCCGATGACTTTTATCCGCGCGCCGTACATCGCTTCGCTTCAGGAAAATGTTAAGGTGCTGGCGACAGTGGACGGAAAGATAGTCGCAGCCAGACAGGGAAACCAGTTTGCGACGGCATTTCATCCGGAATTGAATGAGGATGTGACGGTGCACCGGTATTTTCTAGAGGAAGTCTGCAAAGGAAATTAAAAGTGTAATTTGGTAAAAATTAGCGTGTGGTTGATGAAAAGTGAAACCTACTGGTAAGGGGAGCGAGAACTGCAGCCATTTAAAGCGGTCAGAATGGATGATATATTTCTGAAATGTGGGAAGATGTCATTGATTCTGACCGTTTTTTTATCTCAGTCGAGAAGACTCCCACCTCTTCAGGTGGTGAGTAATAGCAAATTTGTCTCAGTGGGAGTTGGGTCTCCGACTGAGATAAACGCTCCGCGAGGATGCGCAGTGATTCTGTAAAGAATATGTCAGCTTCGCTGACCAGAATCACGCGCCAAGTCTCACGGACGTTCGACTTGAATTGTTTGGAAGGTGCGTTCTGTGAAAAAACAAAAAATGTACCTTGATAGTTTTTGGCGCTGAGGAAGGAAAACGCCCGGGAAAATGGCGGACTGTATGGAATTCCTATTGACAAAGTAGGAATTCCGCATTACAATCACTGATAAACCAATTAAAACAATATGAAATAAGAAAATTATATAAAAAACAAATTTGCTGATATAGCAAATAGACACAGGAGGATGACATCGTGGCTTATCAGATAGAGACAACTTGTATTTGCGGAGATCCGGAAACTTCTAAAAACCATTCTTTTGGCGCTGTTTCAGTACCGATTTACCAGACGGCGACTTTTGCCCACCCGGGTATTGGGGAATCGACCGGTCATAATTATACGCGTGAGAGCAACCCGACCAGAGACGAGCTGGAAAAGACTGTTTCGGCTCTGGAAGGAGCGGTTGATACCGTTGCCTGCACATCCGGTATGGCGGCGATCTCGCTGATGATGGAGCTGTTTGACAGTGGCAGCCATTTTGTGTGTACCGAGGATCTGTATGGCGGTTCCGTCCGTATTTTTGAGGCACTGGAAAAGAAGCGCGGTTTTTCATTTTCCTATATAAATACAGCCGATGTGGAGGCGGTTGAGAAGGCGATCACGGATCAGACGAAGGCACTCTACATCGAGACACCGAGCAACCCGACGATGCAGGTGACCGATCTGGCGGAAATGAGCCGTCTGGCGACGAAGCACGGACTGCTTCTGATCGTGGACAATACCTTCCTGTCCCCGTATCTGCAGAATCCGATCGCGCAGGGCGCGGATCTGGTTGTCCACAGTGGCACGAAGTTTTTAGGCGGTCACAATGATACGCTGGCTGGATTTTTATGTACGCCGATCAAGGCGCTGGCAGAGCAGATCCGGTATCTGTTCAAGACGATCGGAAGCGGACTTTCTCCGTTTGATTCTTTCTTAGTCCTGCGCGGCATCAAGACTCTGTCAGTGCGCGTGGAACGGCAGCAGGAAAATGCGATGAAGATCGCGAGCTGGCTGAAAGAGCAGAAAAAAGTAACGGATGTCTACTATGTAGGACTTCCGGAGCATCCGGGTTATGAGATCAACCAAAAACAGAGCCGCGGTGCGGGCAGCATGATTTCGTTCCGCACTGATACAGAGGAGACGGCGAGAAAGGTGCTGGAGCGCGTGAAGCTTATTTCCTATGCGGAGAGTCTGGGCGGCGTGGAGTCCCTGATTACCTATCCGATGCTGCAGACACACGGCGATGTGCCGGTTGAGATCCGGGAACGTCTTGGAATTACGGAGACATTTTTACGTCTGTCTGTCGGTATTGAAAATGTGGATGATCTGATTGCGGATCTGGAGCAGGCGTTAGCGTAAAAAGAGGATAGATATGTTTGGTATCGGTTTTGCATGGGCAGTGGGATATGGGCATGGATGACAGGATGCCAGAGTGAAAACCGTTCATTGACAGGAACGATGGATTGGGAGGAAAATGCATGAAATACGATTTTGACAAAGTGGTGGACCGGCATGGTACCAACTGTTTAAAATATGATTTTGCCATCGAGCGAGGAAAACCAGCGGATATTTTACCGCTTTGGGTGGCTGATATGGATTTTCAGACGGCTCCGGCGATTTTAGAGCGGCTGGAAGAGACAGTAAAACATGGTATTTTCGGCTACAGTGATGGAAAAGAGGGCTATTTTGCGGCAGTCCAGAACTGGTACCGGGAGCGCTTTGGCTGGGAGACGAAACCGGAGTGGCTGGTGAAGACACCGGGCGTTGTATTCGCGCTGGCGGCGGCTGTCCGGGCGTATACAAAGGAAGGTGACGGCGTACTGCTTCAGCAGCCGGTGTACTATCCGTTTTCGGAAGTAATTACGGACAATGGGCGTAAGATTGTCAACAGCCCGCTGAAAATCACGGATGGCTATTACACGATGGATCTGGATGCTCTGGAAACGAAGATCGTGGAAAATAAGGTCAAATTGTTCCTGCTTTGCAGTCCGCACAACCCGGTCGGACGTGTCTGGAGCGAGGAAGAACTGCGCCGGGTCGGCGAGATTTGCCTGCGTCACGGTGTGCTCGTGGTCAGCGATGAGATCCACAGTGATTTTACCCGCGAGGGACATCCGCACACAGTATTTGCGAAGCTGGGTGCAGAGTTTGAGCAGAACTGCCTGATCTGCACGGCACCATCTAAGACGTTCAATCTGGCGGGACTGCAGATTTCCAATATCTTTGTGCCGAACCCAGAGCTTCGGAAGAAACTCTTAAAGGAGATCGCGGCGGCAGGCTACAGCCAGGTCGGTCTGATGGGGCTGGTAGCATGCCAGGCGGCGTATGAAGAGGGAGCGGAGTGGCTTGCACAGCTAAAAGCGTATCTGGAGGAGAACCGGAAGTTTGTGAAGGCGTATCTGGAAGAGCATCTGCCGGAAATCCGTCTGATCGAGCCGGAGGGAACCTATCTTCTGTGGCTGGATTTTAAGGCGCTTCATTTGAATGAAAAAGAGCTGGAACATCTGATCGTGGACAAGGCACATCTGTGGCTGGACAGCGGCGCGATGTTCGGACCGGACGGCGAGGGCTTCGAGCGGATCAATATCGCATGCCCGCGGGCGACGGTGGAGAAAGCGCTGAAGCAGCTGGAAGCGGCGATCCGTGGATAAAATTGATTGGGTCACGAATCAGAACCCGTATAAATAAAACCTGCCGCAGGCAGACTGTATCCCCCATATAAACAGTCTGTCTGCGGCAGGTTTTTTGACTTCATAGGAACATTATTTTATGAGAACCGGAACACCGCAGTTCCATACGCCGGAAGCGGGTACGCGAAGGAGTATGGCTGTCCGTCACATTCGCTCTTGATGGAGCGGTAATGGCTGATCTTATCGCCGCGCTTGTAGTAGCCGTGTTCCTGGTCAAGCAGCAGCGTGTAGGTGCCGCGTTTCGGAACACCGACGCGGTAATCGTCGCGGTCTACCGGGGTGAAGTTGCAGATGAAGAGAAGATTCTTTTTCTGTGTTTCATCGCGGCGGATAAAGCTGAAAATACTGCGGTCTCCGTCGTTGGCGTTGATCCACTGGAAGCCGTCATACTCCTCGTCCAGGCGGTAGAGCGCCGGATATTTGTGGTAGAGCGTCAAAAGCCCTTTCACATAATTTTGGAGGTCGGCATGGAACGGCTCTTTCGTAAGGTACCAGTCGAGGGAGACTTTTTCATCCCATTCATGGAACTGACCGAAATCCTGTCCCATGAAGAGAAGTTTCTTGCCCGGATGTCCGAGCATGAAAGTGTAGCCGACTTTCAGATTGGCAAATTTATCCTCGTATTCGCCCGGCATTTTGTTGATCATCGAGCATTTGAGGTGGACGACCTCGTCGTGCGAGAGCACCAGAATGAAGTTTTCGCTGGTGCAGTAGGTGATGCCGAAGGTCATTTTGTTGTGGTTAAATTTACGGAAATACGGGTCGAGTTTCATGTATTCGAGGAAGTCATGCATCCAGCCCATATTCCATTTGAAGGTAAATCCAAGACCGTCCTCCTCCGGGCTCTTGGTAACGTTCGGCCAGGCGGTGGATTCCTCGGCAATGATGATGGCGCCGTCCTTCCGGCCGCGGATCACGCTGTTTAAATGTTTGAAAAACTCGATGGCTTCGAGGTTTTTGTTGTCGCCATATTTATTTGGTACCCACTGTCCGTCCTGGCGTCCATAGTCTAAGTAAAGCATGGAAGCGACGGCGTCCACGCGCAGACCGTCGATGTGGTATTCATCGAGCCAGTAGAGCGCGTTGGCGATCAGAAAATTGGATACCTCGTTTTTGGCATAATCAAAGACCTTGGTACCCCAGTCCGGGTGCTCGCCTTTGCGCGGGTCGGCGTACTCATAGAGCGCCTGTCCGTCGAAATCGGCAAGTCCATGTGCATCCTTCGGAAAATGCGCCGGAACCCAGTCTAGGATGACACCGATGCCTTTTTTATGTAAGTAATTGACGAAATACATAAATTCCGCCGGGGTTCCGTAGCGGGAGGTCGGGGCAAAATAGCCGGTTACCTGATAGCCCCAGGAGCCGTCATACGGATGTTCGGCGATTCCCATGAGCTCTACATGGGTGTAGCCCATTTCCAGGACATAGTCAGCCAGCTCATGCGCGGCTTCCATGTAAGTGTAATAACCGTCCTTTTCCGGGCGGTTTTTCTTTTTCCAGGATCCTAAGTGAACCTCGTAGATAGAGATTGGCGCCTTGACCGGATCGGTGCCCGCGCGCGATTCCATCCATTTGGAATCGTTCCATTTGAAGCCGCGGATATCGGCGGTCACGGAAGCGGTTCCTGGACGGTATTCTGCCGAAAATGCATATGGATCTGCCTTAAATAAAATCGTTCCCGTGTGCGTGGTGATGGCGAATTTGTAGAGCTGTCCCACGCCAAGTCCCGGTACGAAGAGCTCGTAAATGCCGCTGTCTGCGACCGGCTTCATCGGGGTTGCATCCGGATTCCAGGCGTTGAAGTCGCCGACCAGGCTGACGGCGGCTGCGTGCGGCGCCCAGACCGCGAAATAGTAGCCGTCCTGTCCGCGATATGTATAAGGGTGTGCGCCCAGCTTGTGGTAGAGCTGGTAGTGGCGGCCTTCTCCGAAGAGATACCGGTCAAGCTCGCCGATCACGCCGAGTCCCTCTGTCTTTGGTTTTTTCGATGTGGTTCGTTTAGTAGTGGAAGCTGCTTTTTTCATAAGGTTACCCCTCCGTGATTCCGAGAATAACAGCGCTGTTACCCTCTAATTCTATCTGAATTTTGTTTGTATTCTTATCGATCAAAAACGATTTTCCGGTAATCAGATCCGTAGCTTGTTCCGCTGTCGTGTGGAATGGAAGCGGAACTTGTAAATAAGCGGCGTTGTCATCGTTGTTGGCAGCGGTAAGGATCGCCTGGTGGTCACCGTGTCTGGCAAATGCGTACTGCCGGTTTGTCAGCAGAAGTTCCTGATAACGCCCACCGTGAAGCGCCGGTTCGGCGGCGTGGATGGCGGCGAGTTTCTGGATCAGAAGTGTAAGCGGTGTCACGGTGCCTGCGCTGGTATCTGTGTTTGAGTCTGTGGTGCTTGAAATGGTCTGGCAGCAGGTGTTTGCGCCTGCGTGTATGTTTGTGCCTGTGGCGCTCGAAAAGCTCTGGCAGTTGCCATCTGTGCGGATGCCTGTGTTTTGTCCGTCGCTGGTCTGCATTTCTTCTGCAAGCGGTCTCGGCGGCAGGATTCTCGGACGGAGTTCCGTATCAGAGTTGTGTCCGCGGCGTCCCTGAATGCCCCATTCACTTCCATAATAGATGGATGGAATGCCCGGAAGAGTGAACAGCAGCGTGTAAAGCGGCGCAAGATGTGCCGGATTTAACAGTTTGCTTGCGATCCGGTCTTCGTCGTGGTTGTCCACAAAGGTGTAGAGATCCCGCCCCACTGCTTCGAGGCGGCGGACATTGTGTGCCAGTTCGAAATAATTGTGGTCGTTGTGCGCGGAATAGATACTTTTGTGCATCTCGTAGTTGGTGACGGAATGAAGCATCTGCGGATTGACCCAGCGGGCGTATTCGCCGTGGATGACTTCACCCATCAGCCAGAATTCCGGCTTGATTTCATTTGCCAGCCGGCGCAGTTCCTGCATAAATTCAAAGGAAAGATCGCCCGCGCAGTCGAGGCGGATGCCGTCGATGTCAAATTCCTGCACCCAGAAACGGACAGTGTCAAGCAGATAGTTCCGCACTTCCGGGTTTCCGTGGTTTAAGCAGGGAAGCTCCCAGATGCCGTGCCAGGATTCGTAGCCGAAGGAATCACCGAGCGGGCTGCCCCAGCCGAAATTGACGTTCCTGTACCATCCGGCGTAAGAGGACTGGTCACGGTGCGCCTGCAGGTCGCGGAAGGCGAAAAATTCGCGACCGGTGTGGTTGAATACGCCGTCCACGACGACGCGGATGCCATGCTCATGGCAACAGTCCACGAAAGATCGGAAGGAGACGTTGGTCCCCAGCCGCCGGTCGATGAGCCGGAAATCACGGGTATCATAGCCGTGCGTGGATGATTCAAACAGCGGTCCGATGTAAATCGCGGAAATATGCAGGCTCTTTAAATAGGGAATCCACTGTATCAGTTCGTCCATGCGGGAATCGGCGGAAACGTCCCTGTTTGTGCCATCCGCTGCCCCATCGGAGACGGGATAGGGATTGGCAAACGGTGCTCCGGTCATTCCCAGAGGATACATATGGTAAAAGATAGCTTTGTCGTACCAGGCTGTCATGAGAAAGGTCCTCCTTGTGTCGGTTAAATGGTATTTTCCTGTTGTTTAATATGTCGTAAAAGGAACTGATACCGGAGGTGTGCGGCTTTCAGTTCGTAGATATAGCAGTCAATCAGAGTCGGATCGACGACCTCTTCAAAATGGTTGAAAACGGTGTTGATCGTGCTCATGGTCTGTCGCAGTTCTGTCAGCAGCTCCGGGTCAGGGTGGGCGGAAAAAATGTCCGTGCTGGTGATACCGTAGCAGTGGGTGCGGTTGTGCTTCATGGTTTGATGCTCTCTTTCTGAATCCTATAAATTGGTACAACGATCAGTATATTCAGAAAATGGAAAGATATGCATCCTGGTTCAGGCGTCCATGGAAAGCACGGATTCCAGCAGATGTCCGAGCTGCATCAGTTTCCGGGTGCTGTCTTCGATTGAGAGATAATAATAATTGCAGGTTCCCTCCCGGTGGACATCGATCAGCCCGGCTGTCTTTAAGATCTTCAAATGGTGGGAAACTGCCGGGCGCGACAGGCTGGTTCGTTCGGTGATCTCCCGGACGTTTAAGCCATGCGGACGGGACTGGGCGGGCAGGCTGATTTGACGGTCATTGTTCTTATCAGGCTGATTTTTGTTCACATCGTTGTTTTTTGTGCGCCCCGTGAGGACTTCGTCCGTCAGTGCTTCGATGATCGTCAGCCGTATTTCATCGCCCAGCGCGATAAAAAGAGGCATACAGGTATGAAAATGCTGTCGGAGTTCTATTCCCTTTTTCATCGCGGCTCCTCCTTCTATAATGGTTTAAAAATTTAAACTAATAGTATTTTACCATTTTTTGTTTCGTCAGTCAATGGAAAGGAAAATGCTGGAATGGGTATTTATAGATAAAAAATAAAGAGATATTTTGGCAATTATTTTCAAATAACAAAATTGTCTAGCTAAAATAATGGGTTCAGATGCACAAAGTTTTTGAGATGTTTTTGGCGCATATTTCGGGCGTTTTGGGATTGACTTTTGACCAAAAACTGTTCATAATGGAGGAACATTCATGGATGGGTTCTTCCATCTGTCACGGGAATCCGGATTTCCCGTTGATCTATTATTAAGATTCTAAAAGTTAAGTTCAGAGAAGTGTTCGATAATTTTTCAGGAATGTTTGAAGTGCATACAGGAAATGAATGGAAAAAGGTGGCGGTAAAAGCTGGCGCAGGACTGGCAGCTATCGTTTGCGGCAGGAGTTTTGAAAAGAGGACATACTGTGCAGAAATTGTTCGTTTCATGTATGCGAAAGAGAAGGAGGGGATGGATTGAACTTTTTGCTGCTGTTGTTTACTGGCGGCTGTGCGTTTTGGGATTTGAAAAAACGCCGTATTCCCAATGGGATGCTTCTGCTTGGCGGCCTGTTGTTTCTTTTGATTCGGTTTGGTCTGGGGATGAAGATGGGATATACGGCCGGATGGGACGGGCGGCTGCCGGGATATAGGGCGGCGCTTATGATGGGGATTGGCGAGACTTGTGGATATTTGATTCGTGTCGGGAGTTTACTGATTGTCCTGTTCCCTCTGTATCTGTTTCGCATGATAGGTGCGGGGGACATCAAAATGGCAGCCGTCCTGTTTGGTGCCGCCGGGCTGCGGCAGGGCGGGCGGATTTTCCTGTGCGGGCTGGCAGCTGCCGGAATATGGTCGCTCGTATTACTTATCCGGCGTGGGATTGCCAGGCAGCGGCTTACATATCTTGTGTTTTATTTGTACCGGTCCGCGCTTGGGGGAAGCGTCGAGCCGTACTATCTGGAAGCGCGGGATGGAAAAGAGGCATCTTTTTGTCTGGCACCGTGCCTGTTTTTGGGAGTGATTGGGGCGGAGCTGATTCGGTATCTGTAAGGAAAATGGCTTGTGATTAGGGAGGTGGCGGTGCGATGAAGCATATTCTGGCGGTGTATGATGTGGATCCGGTCTATGCGGCGCGGTTTGCAGAGGTAGTTAACCAGAAGGAAAAAATACCGTTTGAGGTGGTGGCGTTCAGCTCGATCGAGCGGCTGCGGGCATTTGCGGCGGAACATCCGGTAAAGCTTCTGTTGTTGGGCGAGCATGTTCCGGCGGAAGAAAAGGAGTCCATCCGGGCGGAAAAGGTTATTCTTTTATCGGATAATGGGGGAAAACCGGTCAGTCCGTCAGTTCCCTGTGTCTACAAATACCAGTCCAGCGATGCGATTGTGCGCGACGTGATGACCTGGTATGGGGAAAGCCCGGGGGAGCTGCCGGAGGTGTCCGGGCGGGGGCTGGCGAAGGTCTTGGGAGTGTATTCGCCGGTTGGACGGTGTTTAAAGACCTCGTTTGCCCTGACAATGGGAAAACTTTTGGCACAGGAGGAGCGGGTGCTGTATTTGAACTTGGAGGAATTTTCCGGTCTGTCGGTTTTGATGAAAGAAGAATATAAGAGTGATTTGTCGGATCTGTTGTATTTTTACAACGGTGGAAGCTATAATTCGCTTCGTTTGAGCAGCGTTGTCCACACGATGGGGGAGCTGGACTATATTCCGCCGGTGCGCTATCCGGAGGATCTGGATCAGGCGGGAGAGGAGGCAATCGCGGGGCTTATACGGGCAATTGCCGGGGAGAGTGCGTATGATACGCTGGTAGTGGATATAGGAAGCGGGCGCAGGACGGCGCTTTCGGTAATGAAGCTGTGCCGGGTAATTTATATGCCGATCCGGGAAGATCCGGTGTCTTTGGCAAAGCTTAAGGAGCTGGAGCAGTATTTTTCACAGACAGGAAATGGCATGCTAAGGGAACGTATTAAACGCCTGAAGCTTCCGTATCACGGCAGTTTTGGACGGGGCGATTATATTGACCAGCTCTTATGGGGAGAACTGGGTGATTATGTACGGCAGCTGCTGCGGGGAAGCAGTGTGGGCGGATAATGTTCATTGTGGGTTAAATTAGAAGGGGCAAAGTCTTTTGACAGGGATAAATTGAGCGGGATTTTGCCAGTCATTCTAAAGAGTAAACGGTTGTGAGAGAAACAACTGGCAGGGGGAAGTATGCAGGAGCAGAAAATGGTTTTGAGGCAGCGTCTGATGGAGCAGATGGAGAGCCGTATGCAGGTGGAGGATGAGGAGCTGCGCGACCTGATCGACATGGCGATTCTGGAAGCGGCAGAAGGGGCGTATCTGCCGTTAAAAGAGCGGCTTTGTTTGAGAAAAGAGCTGTTTGATTCATTCAGACGGCTGGATATTTTGCAGGAGCTGGTCGATGATCCGACGATCACGGAGATCATGGTAAATGGCACGGAGCACATTTTTGTCGAGCGGCAGGGGCGTGTGGAAGAGTTAGAAAAGCACTTTGATTCGGTAGGGCAGCTAGAGGATCTGATTCAGCAGATTGTAAGCCGTGTCAACCGGACGGTCAATCTGGCATCCCCGATTGCGGATGCGAGACTGGAAGATGGTTCTCGTGTCCACGTGGTGCTGGCACCGGTGGCGTTAAATGGGCCGATTTTAACGATCCGGAAGTTCCCGGAACCGATCACGATGGAACGCCTGATTGAGTTAAAAAGTATCAGCCGGGAGGCAGCGGTATTTTTGCAGAAAGCGGTCGAGCGGGGACTCAATATTTTTATCAGCGGCGGAACCGGATCGGGAAAAACGACGATCTTAAACGCCATGTCCGGCTATATTCCACAGGAGGATCGCGTCATTACGATCGAGGATTCGGCAGAGCTTCAAATCCGCCATGTAACGAATCTTGTCAGCCTGGAAACAAGGGTAGAAAACCGGGATGGTTCGCAGGAGATTTCCATGCGCGATCTGATCCGGGCGAGTCTCCGAATGCGTCCGGACCGCATCATCGTTGGGGAGGTCCGGGGCGGCGAGGCGCTGGAAATGCTGCAGGCGATGAATACGGGACACGATGGCTCGCTCTCAACTGGACATGCAAACAGCGCCAAAGATATGCTCTCAAGACTGGAAACGATGGTTCTGATGGCAGCAGAGCTGCCGCTTGCGGCGGTCCGGAGCC
>NZ_FR895113.1:34905-37443 GCF_000434655.1 Clostridium sp. CAG:43
GCGGCGGTCCGGAGCCAGATCGGTTCAGCACTCGATCTGATGGTCCATGTCGGGCGGATGCGGGACCGGAGCCGGAAGGTGCTGGAGATCACGGAGGTGATAGGCTATGAAAATGGGGAAATCCGCCTTTCTCCCATCTATCAGTTTCAGGAAAGCGGGGAGACAGCTTCCGGACAGGTGGAAGGAGCACTTGTCCAGGTTGGCAGATTTGAAGGGCGGCGCAGATTCACGGGAGGAAGTGCTTTCTGATTACCGGGTTTACCACCTGACGGGGCAGGAGTGGATACGTTACCTTCTGGAGGGAACAGCGGTGTGCGCCGTGACGGCATATGTATTCTACCGTTCATTTCTGGCGTTCGTTCTGATGCTTCCGGCGGGGATGCTGCGGCCGTTTTTTAAGAGGCGGGAGCTCTGCCGCCGGAGAAAAGAGGAGCTTCGGCTCCAGTTTAAGGAAGCGATTCAGATCGTGGCTTCGGCGCTGGCTGCAGGCTATTCGGTGGAAAATGCGTTTATTGCGAGCGTGCGCGATCTGGAAGAACAATACGGAAAAGAAGGGATGATTACCCGTGAGTTTTCATATCTGGCAAGCCAGCTTAAAATGAACCGGACCGTGGAGGCGCTGCTTTCTTCCTTTGCGAAGAGGAGCGGTCTGGATGAGGTGGAAAATTTCTCTGTTATTTTTACTGTATCCAAACGGAGCCGGGGCGAGCTGGCAAGTGTGGTTCACCATGTCGTTCACGTGATTTCGGATCGCATTCAGGTGCGGGAGGAAATTCTCACGATGACGGCAGAAAAGCAGTTTGAACAGAGAATTATGAACCTGATGCCGTACCTGATCGTGCTCTACGTGGATTTGTCATCGCCGGGCTTTTTCTCACAGATGTATGAGACAGCGGTGGGGCGGGTGGTGATGACAGGGTGTCTGGTGGTCTATCTGCTGGCATGGAGGGTATCGGGGAAAATTCTTCAGATTGAGGTGTGAAACAGCATGGGAAAAATGGGGAAAAAGCAGGTTTTATGCATCCTTTTGGGGATAATTCTGGCAGTTGCGGGATATCTGGTGGAAAAACGGGATGGGGCGCTGGAAGATGGGAACCGGCTGAACCGCTATGCATACGGAGAAGGGAAACGGCAGCAGGAAGTGTGGGTGCGCGGACTGTGCGAGAAGGAGATTCCGGTGGAGATTTCGCTCGGAGAGCGGGAATATGCGGAAGAGGATGCAAAAAAAGTATTGCTGGAGGCGGGAGGTAAACTGGCGGATTTAATTCGGGGAAACAATCTGTCCCTGCAGGAGGTAAGGGAAGATCTACATCTCGTCGGCTGGCTGGAAGAAGAGGGCATCCGGGTCCGCTGGACACCGGAGGATGCGGAATGGATTCAGACGGATGGGACAGTTTTAAATGAAGAATGCCCGGAGAAGGGGATTCAGACAGAACTGACCGCATCCCTGCAGGCGGGGGTATTCAGCCGGGAGTACCGGTTTCCGGTCACGCTATATCCGCCGCTTCGGACGAAGCAGCAGGAGAAAGAGGCAGGTTTTAAGCGGCTGTTAAAGCAGATGGATGAGGCACAGAGAACGGAAGGGCAGCTGGTTCTGCCAAAGATGTATGAGGGGAAGAATTTATCTTACCGGGTGCGCGGAGACAGGGAATATCTGCTGTTTCTGGTGCTGGGGATTGCGGCGGCAATTCTGCTTCCTCTTTATGAAAAACAGAAGGAGAGTGAGGCGAAAAAGAAGAAAAAGCGGGAGCTGATGGAAGATTATCCGGAGATTGTGTCAAAGCTGACTGTATTTTCCGGGGCGGGGCTTCCGGTCCGCCGGGCATGGGAGCGGATTGTGCTGGAATACGAGGCGGCATGCCGGGCGGGAACACAGACGGAGCGGGCGGCATACCGGGAAATGGCAGCGGCATATCACCGGATGCAGCGCGGTGTCCCGGAACTACAGGCATATGCGGAATTTGGTGCGGGTTGCCGCTTGAGACCGTACCGGAAGCTTTCCGGGCTTTTGGAGCAGAATGTCAGAAATGGGGCAGAAGGACTTCGAAAGGCGCTGGAGACAGAGATGGAGTCGGCGTTTGAAGAAGAGAAAGCACTGGCAAGACGCCGGGGGGAAGAGGCATCCACAAAGCTGATGCTTCCATTGTTTTTGATGTTGATGATTATTATGGTGATGGTTTCAGTCCCGGCGTTTCTGGCGTTTGGGATCTGAAAAATGGGGAGAAAGGAGAAAAAGTATATGGATAAAGCGTATCTGGTAAGAGAAGTAAAATCGTTTCTGATGGACGAGGATGGTGTGGGGGTCATTGAGTTAGTGCTGATTCTGGTGGTGCTGATCGGTCTGGTCATTGTCTTTAAAAAGCAGATTAATACGCTTCTTACAAATATCTTTAAACAGATCAACAGCAAGTCGAAGGAGGTATATTGATCCGGGCAGAACGGCACATTGAAACAGAAAAGGAAGTTTGCGGGGAGATCACAGTTTTCCTGAGTTTGATTCTGACCTGTATCTGTGCGTTGATGGGCGGGCTGTTTGAG
>NZ_FR895113.1:37454-45916 GCF_000434655.1 Clostridium sp. CAG:43
GGGCGGGCTGTTTGAGTCCGCCCGGGCAGCCGGAAGCGGCTGGTATATGCAGATGGCGCTCAATTCCTCACTGGATTCGCTGATGAGCTGTTATCACCGGGAAATTTGGGATAAATACCGGATTTTTGTGCTGGAATGTGCGGATAAAGAGCGCCTGGCGGCGGAGATGGAGCCGCAGATGGAAACATATCTGGCGGCAGCGCCCTTTTATCCGGTCAGCGGCGGCAAGGTACAGATCGAAGCGATGGATGCGATCACTGGGCATAATGGGGATTTCTTTGCGAAGGAAGTTACCGATTATATGAAAGTGGGTGTCTGGACGCTGGAAAGTGAGGAGTCTGAACTGCCTGAGATGGAAAAACGGATGACGGAAGCAAGGGCGGTTCATGGAATTGCGGAAGGATATCAGGAAAATGGCAGAAAAGTGCTGCGTCTGGAAGAGTCGATCGAGGCGATCGGAGCCTGCCTGCAAAAACAGGAGAAACATCTGGAGGAGATGGAGGCAGCGGTCCGCCAGGCGGATGGAAGCTCGTTCTTTCAATCGGCGGAAAGCTTAGAGAAAGAATTAAAGCAGATTCCGGGGCTGGTTGCGGCGTATGAAAAACAGGCGGACCGGCTTGCGAAAGAATTGCAGGGATCGGAGCAGGGGGCGCAGGAAGCCCAGCCGGATCTGGAAGAAGGCTCCTGGGGCATGGTACAGGAGGAGATGCGGGGGTATCGTTCGTATTTGGATGCGGATGGAGCGCGCCGCCAGGAGGTAAAAAAGACAGAAGAGACGGCTCACGGAAATGAAGAGGTGGTTGCAGAAGCAGTCCGGAAAGGGAAGGAGATACAGGATTATATCGATGATTGGGAGCCTGACGATGAGGACGATGAGCTGGACGAGGAAGCGCTGTGGGCGCCGGTTCTGACGATCACAGCGGGTTTTCAGAAGGATGGACGTTTCCGGGTTCCGGCAGTCCGAGACAAGAAAAAAATGAATGTGCTGGAAGCAGTCAGCCGCCTGTCGGGGACGGATCTGCTGAGTCTTTGTGTGCCGGCGGGAACTGTGATTTCAGAAAACTGGATTTCGACCGCGGCATTTCCGTCGGCATTGTATGCAGGCGGAGAGAGCGGAAAGCGGGGGACAGCTGGGGATGTCTGGACGGCGGGGCTTGAACGGGCTCTTTTAGATGCGTATGCGGCGCATTTTTTTACCCGGTTCGGGCAGGAAAAGACGGGAAGTGTCCATTATGAGCAGGAATATCTTTTACAGGGAAATGCGTCGGAGCGGGAAAATTTAAAACGCACCGTCAATGAACTTCTGGCTGTGCGCGAGGCGGTGAATCTGGCAGCTTTATATGCGGATTCTGAAAAACGGTCGGAGGCGGAAGCATTGGCGCTGGCAATCACGGGGCTGGCGGGAATCACACCGATCACGGCGGCGGCATCCTTCTTTATCATGACAGTCTGGGCGTTTGCAGAGTCGGTGGCAGATGTGAAGGTTCTGCTGGCGGGCGGAAAAATTCCTTTTTTCAAACAGCCGGGGGAGTGGCAGATTTCGCTTTCTGCTCTGACGGAAAAGGGCGCGTCCATCTTTCTGGAAACGGGGACGGATCCTTCATTGAAAAACGGGACAGACGACAGAGGGCTGGACTACCAGGACTGGCTGAAACTCTTTTTCCTGATACAGGGAAAGAGCCGTTTCTGTTACCGGATGATGGATATGATTCAGAACCGCATTTCAGAAAAAGAGCCGGGATTTCGGATGGATCAGTGCCAGTATGGAGTAAGTGTGTCCTATGCGGCACAGGGAACGTTGATACCGCTTCGTAGAACGTCCCAGAAGGAATATTAAACACAATTACAGGGGAGTGGAGGACAGTGTCCTTTTTCAGGAGATGATGCAAGTGAATGTGCCTCTCCAAGTACATAAAGAAAGCCAGTAAAAAAGATGATGACAACTAACCTAACAAAACGAATAAATGAAAGTATCTGTGCGGTCGGGATACCCGTCCTTCGGCGGCATAGAGCCCAAGTAACAAAACGACCCTGGAAAAGGGCATTGTCCTCTGCTTCCCTGTGTGCGAGCCTGACGATTGAGGCGGCGCTTAGTCTGACATTGTTTATGTTTACGGTGATTCTCCTGTCAGTTCCGATGGAAATACTAGATACTCAGAGAAAGGTGCAGACGGTGCTGGAAGTGACGGGGCGGGAACTGGGATGGCAGGTGTATCGGACATCCCATACGGTGCATCCGGCAGAACTGGAGGCGGGAAAAGCGGCAGAGGCAGGAGAAAAGGGAACGGGGGGCTGGTCAGAACTTCCGTCCGGGCTTATCCTGCAGGGATATTTAAAGGAGAAGATTCAGACAGCGGGCGGGAACAAAGTGTCCAATATCCAGTGTGGCGCCAGCCGCGTATCGGAAGATGGAGAATGGATTGACCTGTGCGCCTCCTATCAGGTGCGGCTGCCGTTCTCGGTATTTGCGCTTGACCATGTGACGCTTACTTCCCGGAGCCGGAAGCGGGGATGGATTGGGGCGGAAGGCGGGTATTTCTCAGAGAAAAACGGTTCAGAACCGGAGGGAAAATGGGTCTATGTGGGGCGGGACAGTACGCGCTACCATCTCTCGCCTTCGTGCCATTATATATCGAATCAGATCACCGCGGCTGCGTATGCAGATGTAATTTCGGGGGTGCTTAGAAATAGCGGGGGATGCCGTTATAAGGCTTGCAGATACTGTGGAAAGACGGTGTCGGCGGGAGGTCTGGTGTATATTCTTCCGTCCGGCGAGGTTTACCATGGAAAGCAGGACTGTTCGTCATTGGCATATTATGTGCAGAAGGTGCGGCGATCAGAGGTGGAATATATGGGTGTGTGTTCATACTGTGGAAGTGGATAGGTGCGGATGGCGGAAAGAATCAAGGAGGGGTGAGAGGGCGGAGTGATGGAAAACAGTGCAGGGATAAGGTTCATGGGATTTACGCGGATGGATTTGGAAAGTGCAGTATGTTTCCTCTGTGCGGTTGTTTTTTCCCTTTTTCTGATGGTTTTTTCCTGTCAGGATCTTCATAGAAAACGGATACGCGTAAGCTGGCTATATGGATTTGGAACGGCAGGAATGGCGCTTACAATGATACGGTGTGTGCTGTCGGTTATAAAAGATGGATGGGATTGGAAAAAAGGTGCGTTGCAGATAACGATATGGCTTTTGGGAATGCTGCCGGGGATTTTTTTGTTCTGGATGGAGCGGCAGACGAAAGGTGCGGTCGGACTGGGAGATGGCTGCTTTTTTCTGATCACTGGGTGCTATCTGGGGGGATGGCGGACGCTTGAACTTTTGATGGGAGCTGTATTTGTGAGCAGTCTGGCAGGAGGTGTCTGGATGCTTACGGCACTGCTTGGCGGAAAGGGGAATGGTCTATGGGAGAAAATGCGGAAAAAGAAGCTGCCATTTCTGCCGTGTGTGCTTCCGGTATGGATTTGGATGCTGATAGCATCTCTTGGATGAAGCGGGAGGTTTCTGCCAGTTATACGGTGGAAGCCTCGTTTGTGATGGCGGTTGCATTCTTTTTTATCGCGGCACTGTTAAATGGGGTGTTTGAGGTGCATGGCAGGATTACGGGGCGTTTTGTCCTGCAGGAGGCGATGGAACGGTGCCTGTATCGGGAGGAAAAAACGTTGCGGGGAGATGGAATGACTGTGGGGGAGATAAGCAGCGGAGCTGGACAGCGCCTGCGTGGATTCTTCCGGTGCGGGGATGCAGTTTTGACGATCCGGGAAGATGGGGGAGACTTGGACGGAAGGGTAAAGAGCAGTACAGAGACGGAGATATCCCTGCGCGGACAGGAGCCGGAGCGGGCGATCCGTTTGCTGACAGTGTTGGAAAATGCAGAGTGATGGAGGATACGGGATGGAGATTCGGTATAGCCGGGAAATGAATCATAATTATATGATAATCGAAGCGCCGGAGGAAGAAACGGGCTATGCGGTACAGATGCTGTCGGCGAATGCCATCGAAGGGCTTTTGAAGTTCCGGGTCCGCCAGACGGAGGAGGCGAGAGAATATTATTATGAGATAACGTCGAGACAGCCGCTTAGACGGGTGTTAGAAAAACGGACCTTGTCGGGACAAGAACTCCGGTCGATTCTGCTTGGTGTGCTGGCGGTTCTGAAGCGGGTGGAAGAGTACCTGTTAAAAGAGGAACAGCTTTTGCTGGATCCGGAATATCTGTATCTGGAACCCGATCATTTTACTGTGGAATTATGTCTGGTTCCGGGGCATCGGGAAGAGGCGCCGCAGGCGCTCTCAAAACTGCTGGGGTATCTTCTGGAACGTGCGGATCATCAGGATCGGGAGGCTGTTGTATTAGCTTATAATCTGTACCAAATTAGTCTGCGGGAGAATTACGGAACGGCAGATCTGCTGCGCCAGCTTTCGGGGGAAGATCGGATCTTTTCGGCAGAAAAACGAAACGAGGATGAGAGGGATCCTGAGACGGCGGGAGTGTGGGCGGATCGGCAGGAGTGGCTTGAAGCGGAGCAAAATCGGAGGGATACGTTGGAATCTGGATCTGGGAAAATGGCTTCTGACACTCAAACGCCAGCCAGGAAGGATTGGAAATATAGGCAGGAAGCGTTGTATCAGGAGAAAACGATGAAAAAGAACCTGGAGTCGGTAGAGAACTCAGATGAAGTGGGGGAAAAGTCTGAAAGGGCAGGTGGAAAACAAAAGGGACAATGGCAGAACAGGTGGATAAAGGTACTTGGAAGCGCGGTGGCAGCTGGCATTGTGTATTGGTACGTGACGGGAGAAATGGATGTATGGCTGTATGCAATCAGCGGCGGCATCGGGGGAATCGTGTTTTTGAGGGAGACGTTGGCAGCCCGCAGAAAATGGCAGGTATATGGTGGCAGGAAGAAAAATCGAAGTCAGGGAGAGGATAGAGAGGAAAGCACGGAAGTGGATCAGGCGGATGAAGCTGGACGAGGTGGAAAAAGCAGTCGTGTGCGGAATGGTGAGAGAAAAGTGATCCAGAAAAAGAAAGAACGGTCTGGGATAGAAGGGACTCTATCATATCAAGACTGGCAGCAGACAACGCCTGAAAACCGCTGGCAGGTCTATCCGGAGAGTGAAGAAGCTTATCGGCAGGAACTTCGAAGAGAAGAAGAAGCACAGATAGAGCGGGCGAGAGAAGCGGGAACTACGCTTCTGTCTGCCTCAAAGAATGGGGAAGGAACGGTGCGCTTAGAGCCGGTGGAAGCCGGAGGAACAGTGATTCAGATTTCCTATATTCCATTTACACTTGGAAAACATCCGGGGCTGTCGGACGCATGTATTGACCGTCCGACCGTCAGCCGTCTTCATGCGCGGATCGATCAGAAGGAGGGCGTATACATTCTGACAGATCTCAATTCAACCAATGGAACATCGGTCAATGGCTATCCGCTTCAGGCAAATGAAACAGTCAGTTTGGGGAATGGGGATTCCATTTATTTGGCGGATGTCGGATATAAATTTTGGGAACACCGATAAATTATCTGAAAATATGAAATAATAACCAAAAACACGAAATTGATGTGAATTATTTTGCAAGTACATCAATTTCGCGTTTCTGCAAATTTACATAGAACAAGCCCTGGGGATATGCTATAATAAAGGCACTTGACATGGAAGTTTCAAGCCAAGTGACAAAAGAAAATACCGCTTTTCCAGTGAATGGAGAAGCATAGAGAGAAGGAGAAACCGACATGACAGACAAAGAATGTATTTTTTGTAAGATCGCTGGCGGAGAGATTCCATCCTCAACGGTTTATGAAGATGAAGATTTTCGTGTGATTCTGGATTTAGGACCGGCATCGAAGGGACATGCGCTGATTCTGCCGAAGCAGCATTTCAAAGATTTATGTGAGCTGGATCCGGCGATTGCGGCAAAAGCTCTTCCATTAGCTGGAAAGATTGGTGCGGCGATGAAGAAAGCACTGGGCTGCACGGGGTTCAATGTGGTTCAGAACAATGGCATATCCGCAGGACAGACAGTTTTTCATTTCCATGTACACATTATTCCGAGATATGAAAATGGACCGGATATGGTGACATGGGCGCCAGGAAAAGCAACGCCGGAAGAGCTGGCAGAAATTAGTAGCTCCATCCGCGAAGAACTGACGCGATAGGAGTTTGGATATGCACCATGAGAATGAAAAAATGGCGCTTTTTGAAGCGCTTTACAGAGAGTACCTGGTACCACTGAAGAAATATGCGTATAGAATTGGAGTAGGGTACGATGACATTGAGGATATGGTGCATGAAGCTTTCATTGAATATTACAAGCGCTATTCGTTAGATCTGGATCATAAAGTAAAGTTGGTTTTACTGATCCGCATTTTACGGAGCAAGTGGATCGATAATCGGAGGCAGATGCGGCGCCGCGAGATGCTGCATCTGGAAGATCCGGATGCGGAAGAAGAGATTATGAACCTTCTTTTGGAAGGGGAGATAGGAATTCAGCTTCTGGATCAGGAGGTTATCGATAGGGATATCTATTGGAACGTATGGAAGATTGTCAAATCTATGAAGAAGGACTGGCGGGATGTTTTGATTCTCCGTGTTCTGGAGGGCTTGACGGCGGAAGAAGCCTGTGCGGTTTTGAAAATCAAATCAACGGTATGCTGTACACGTCTTTACAGGGCAAAAGCAGAATTGCAGAAGCGCGTGTTGAGGGAAAAGCTGTTTGATATTTAAAAATCACATCGAAGCAGAGCCGTTTCGAATCTGTCCGATGTGATGATAAGCTTACATATTCAGTGTTTTAGTCTTGTACTATACAAACGTAGCAATGCTACTAACTGCGTGTGCAATCATGAATCAGCCCCATGATGGTTTTGACAGCATTGTTTAAGTGGCTTTCAGACATTTTATCAATGAACTGCTGGCGATTTTTATAGGTCTCTTCGATTGCCTGGCTGAGAGTATCTGCGGTTAAAACTTCTTCTTCCAGAACGGTGCTGAATCCCTGTTTTGCAAAGGAGTTGGCATTTAAGATCTGGTCGCCGCGGCTGGCAGCAGCCGACAGAGGGATCAAAATGTTCGGTTTGCGGAGTGCCAGAATTTCGCAGATGGAATTTGCGCCCGCGCGGGAGATGATCAGATCTGCCGCTGCAAAGAGATGGCGGAGTGGTTTATCCACATACTCATACTGAACATATCCTTCGGTGCCGATGAGAGACTCATCCAGATTGCCTTTTCCGCAGATATGTATTACCTGATAGGTTTTCAGAAGCTGCGGAAGAATGCCGCGGACAGCCTGATTGACCGTGACGGAGCCGAGACTTCCGCCGATGATCAGAATTACTGGGCGATCGGCAGAAAGATGGGCGTACTGGAGTCCCGCCAGACGATCTCCATGCAGAAGCTCTTCACGGATCGGGGAACCGGTCAGAACCGCCTTATCTTCCGGAAGATATTTAAGGGTTTCCGGAAAGTTGCAGCATACCTTGGAAGCGGCTGGAATACAGATTTTATTTGCCAGTCCTGGGGTCATATCGGATTCATGGATGATGACAGGCACTTTATAATGCTTGGCAGCCAGAACGACCGGAACAGCGACAAAACCGCCTTTAGAAAAGACGATATCCGGTTTGTATTTTTTCATAAGCTTGCGAGCCTCAAAGTATCCTTTCAGAACGCGAAGCGGATCTGAAAAATTCTTAAGGTCAAAATAACGGCGCAGTTTTCCAGATGAGATTCCATCGTAAGGGATGCTGGCTGCCTCGATCAGGCGGCGCTCAATGCCGTTATAAGAACCAATATAGTGAATCTCAAAGTCTTCCTCGCGCAGTGCCGGAAGCAGGGCGAGATTCGGTGTAACATGACCTGCAGTACCACCGCCGGTCAGAATGATTTTTTTCATAGTAGTTTCCTCCACACATCAGCCGCTGGTTACGGTGTGAGGGGACAACCATAACCTGAAAACAACTGTTTTTATGCTTTATCATACCCGCAAAGGGTTACATTTAGTATAGTAAACGGAAAAAAAGAAAAGTCAACCTAAAAGTTAGAGGGAGGACAGATAGGAGGGATAAAAAGTGAGCAGAAGCTGGCGCGGGAAAAAAGCTGGAGAAGATGCAGAGCGCCTGCTGCAGGAAGCGTTTGGAGTCAGCGAAGATCAGCTGTTGAAGGATTTTATCCTTGCACAGACGGAAGTAAAAGACAGCGACATACCTCCAGAACCAGAAGACGGCTTTGAGAGGTTGATGGCAAAGTTAGAAGCGGAGGTGGGAACAAGCCCGGAAAGTGAAAAAGAATCATCCAGCGAGAACATTGTCAAACTGCACGAAGAAGTTCGCAAACCACGCCGGTTGAAATCGATTGTGAAAGTCTCTGTAGCTGCCGCCGCTATCGCAGTGATGGTTGTGGCGATGGGAATTTCGGCTGGGGCGAAGAGGGAGTATCGGTATGTGGTGCGGGAAAAAGATAGTGT
>NZ_FR895114.1:0-1425 GCF_000434655.1 Clostridium sp. CAG:43
GGGAACACCGGAAGAGGTTCTGATCGTAAAAGACGGCAAGGTTGTATGCCTGGGTGATAAATAATTTGGCTACATATTAAGAAATATCAAGAACGAATTGTCAATGAAAGACTGCATGAATTGCGGCTGTGATTTCCCCTTGAGCAGCCGCAATATAAAACATCAGGAATTTGTAAAAGCTTAGGAATTGAATAAACCTCCATATTAAAAATGGAAGCTGTGGACGCAGGTTAGCTGCCTTAGATGTGCAGAGCGCAGGTGTTCGCAGCTTCTTTTGAGTGCTGATTCACGCACCTGGAAGTTTTGTAAAATAAGCTGGATTCTGCCTGAAAACGGACGGAAAATACAGTTTATTTGTTTACAGATATAGAAATCTTATGATAAAATAATAACAATAAAAAATAACTGTTAGATATGGCGGTTATATTCGTTTATAGCAGATTTTAGCATAGAGATATGGGAAAGTGGATCAGCCATATTTAAGTGCAGAGCCATGGCAAAATTCGTTATGGGTCATGTGTGCAAGAACCGTAACATCATTTAAGCAAAGCAGGATGGAAAATGGACAGGGGGAATTGACAAATGCTGAATGAAATGAAGTACGTGTATGAGGTTTACAAAGAAAAGAGTTTTTCCAAAGCGGCGAAGAAGCTTTTTATCAGCCAGCCAGCACTCAGCAACATGGTGCGGAAGGCAGAGAAAGAGATGGGAGCGCCGATTTTTGATCGCAGTACGATTCCGCTGACGGTGACGAAGGAGGGCGCGTATTACATCCGTACCGTTGAAAAGATTCTTTTTTTGGAACGGAATCTGGAACGGTATTTTCAAGATATTGCGGGGCTTCAGGGCGGCACGCTGGCGCTCGGCGGTGCATCTTATTTCTGCTCGTTTGTGTATCCGGATCTGATTGCCCGTTTTCAGACAAAATATCCGCAGGTTACGATTGACCTAACAGAAGGAAATACGCGGGAGCTGAAAGCGGGGTTGGAAAATGAGTCGCTGGATCTGGTGTTGGAGACGGCGATGGAGAAGGACGATACTTCGATCAAACGGTATTTATTCCGGAAGGAAAATCTGATTCTGGCAGTTCCGGAAAGTTTTCCGGTTAACCGGAAGCTGCAGCCATACCGACTGTCCAGGCAGGAGATTCTGTCCAAGTCCTTTTTAAAACCGGAGGTGGAGGCGGTTCCGTTAAAGGAATTTAAGGATGTGCCGTTTATCACGATGAAACCGGGCAATGATATGTATAAACGAGGCGCGAAAATGTGCCGCAACAGCGGTTTTACGATGAAAACCGTGATGATGGTGGATCAGGTGCTGACTTCTTTAAATATCGTTTCCAATGGGGTCGGAGCGATGTTTGTGCGTTCTGATATTGTACAGTGGCGTCCGGAGGACCCGAGGCTGGTCTATTATAAGCTGGAC
>NZ_FR895114.1:1431-4189 GCF_000434655.1 Clostridium sp. CAG:43
CTGGTCTATTATAAGCTGGACGACCCGCTGTCTGAGCGGGAGATCACATTTTCGGTCAAGCGGGGGCGTTATGTGACGGCGGCGATGCGTGAGTTTATGCGTCTGGCAGGCATCCGGTCGGATGATCCGGACACCGATCCGGCTGCCGGGAGGCAAAAGGAGTAACGGCAATTTCCGAAGACAGGGACTGAATGCGGCGTAAATTCCAAAATGCGGTTGTAAAATCAGTTAATCGTGTAAATTTTATATAATTTTACGTCGATTTAGACTTTACCAGCAGTCTAAAGTATGATAAACTATAACAATGAGGGTAAATGAGTTGCCGATTAAAGGTGGAAGAATTTCTATTCTGGAGAATTCGCGGGATGCTATGAGAGACAGGAGCAAAGGTGGATTTTATGAAGGAGACAGAGGGGATTTATTTATCCAAGACGATGAGGAATAGGAGGAATGGCGGGCAGGAACATGGAAATCACAGTTGCGAAGACGGCTGGCTTCTGCTTTGGCGTGAAGCGGGCAGTCGAGAAGGTATATGATCAGATAGCGACGGGGAAGAAGCAGATCTATACCTACGGTCCCATCATCCACAATGAAGAGGTGGTGCAGGATCTGGAAGAGAAGGGCGTACAGGTCATCCATTCGAAGGAGGAACTGGAAGCCCTGAAAGAAGGCGTGGTCGTCATCCGTTCCCACGGCGTAGGCAGGGAGATCTATGAACTCCTGGAACGCCAGGGACTGGAGCTTGTGGACGCGACCTGTCCATTTGTCAAAAAGATCCACAAGATTGTCCGGGAACAGTGCGAAGCCGGACGCCGCGTGATTATCGTGGGAAATGAGCACCACCCGGAGGTCGAGGGTATAAAAGGCTGGGGAAATGAGTATACTCTGGCAGTCGAGTCACTGGAGGAATTTGAACATCTGGCACTCAGACCGGATGAAAAGCTCTGTATCGTGGCGCAGACGACATTTAACTACAATAAATTTCAAGATTTAGTTGAAAAAATTTCAAAAACGTATTATGATATACTTGTTTTAAATACGATTTGCAATGCAACACAGGAGAGACAGGTTGAGGCGAGGCAGATAGCTTCACAGGTGGATGTTATGATTGTTATCGGAGGACGAAACAGTTCTAACACACAAAAGTTGTATGAGATTTGCCGCAGGGAATGTAAACACACTTACTACATTCAGACACTGGAAGATTTCAAGCCTGAGATAACAGGTACTGTGCGCAGCGTAGGTATTACAGCCGGGGCATCGACCCCAAATCAAATTATCGAGGAGGTTCATACTAATGTCAGAATTAAGTTTTGAACAAATGTTTGAAGAATCATCATTCAAGAGATTACGTACAGGAGAGGCTGTTACCGGTCAGGTTATCGGTGTCAAGGAAGACGAAATCATTCTCAGCATCGCTGGAAGCAAATCCGAAGGCATCATCACAAGAAGCGAATTCACCAATGAGCCGGGCGTAGATCTTAGAACCAAAGTTCAGGTCGGCGACGAACTGGAAGCAAAAGTTCTGAAAGTAAACGACGGAGAGGGCATGGCTGCTTTATCTTACAAGAGACTGGCTGCTGATAAGGGTCTGAAACGTCTGAAAGAAGCTTTCGAGAACAAGGAAGTTCTGAAAGAGAAAGTTACACAGGTTATGGAGAAAGGCCTCGTAGTAGAGGTTGAGGGAACCCGTGTATTCATTCCGGCAAGCATGGTTTCTGATACTTATGATAAAGACTTATCCAAGTACGCAGGTCAGGAGATTGAGTTCGTAGTTACCGAGTTCAATCCGAGCGGCAGAAGAAGCCGTATCATCGGCGACCGCAAGCAGATCCTGCTTGAGAAGAAAGCTGCTATGCAGAAAGAATTATTCGAGAAGATCGCTGTTGGTCAGACCGTAGAAGGTGTTGTTAAGAATGTAACTGATTTCGGTGCATTTATCGACCTTGGCGGCGCTGACGGTCTGCTTCACATCTCTGAGATGTCCTGGGGCAGAGTTGAGAACCCGAAGAAGGTTTTCAAAGTAGGCGATAAAGTAAAAGCTCTGATCAAAGATATCAACGGCGAGAAGATCGCTCTGAGCTTAAAGTTCCCGGAGAGCAATCCGTGGGCAAACGCAGCTGAGAAATATGCTGTAGGCAACGTAGTAGAAGGCAAGGTAGCACGTATGACTGATTTTGGCGCATTCGTTGAGCTGGAGCCAGGTGTAGATGCACTTCTTCACGTATCCCAGATTTCCAGAGAGCATGTTGACAAACCATCCGACGTACTGAGCGTAGGACAGGTTATCACTGCTAAGGTAGTTGATTTCAACGAGGCAGACCGCAAGATCAGCCTGAGCATGAAAGCTCTTGAGAATCAGGAAGCAGAAGAAAACTAATCAAACGGTTGACGCCAGTTTCTCATCGGACAGATAGTGCGTCAGACGGAGGATGAAAGAATCATCAGGCTGTCACTTCCACAGGAAGAATGTGGAGGTGGCAGCCGTTTTTGTGATGGCGTGGGGCATGGTATTCTTGACCGGAACGCAGTTGGGTATTTCTGGGATTGGAAGAAAGAGCTGGCTGTTTCTGGTGCTGTAGAAAGCTATTTGGTGATTTTATTAAGATAAAAATGAAAACAGGCAGTATGGCGTATGTGATGGAACATAGGTTGTACGGTCTGTTTTTTGCGTGACGAGGAGCGGAATACGGTGTGGTGAAGGGTTGTGGGAACAGAAAGATGGATTGGAGTGAGTCATAAGGATATTTGGAAAAAT
>NZ_FR895114.1:4234-16645 GCF_000434655.1 Clostridium sp. CAG:43
AAGAAGGCACACTGATATATAATTCAGATACAATATTATATAACATATAATATTAAACAAGAAAAAATATTATATTTTGAATTAATGTATCTTAGGAGGGATAAGATGGTTTTTAATACAGGAGCTGCGCTTCTGGATGCGATCGTCCTTTCGGTTGTATCAAAATCTGCAGAAGGAACATATGGGTATAAGATCACGCAGGATGTCCGTCAGGCAATCGAAATATCGGAGTCCACGCTTTATCCGGTGTTGCGGCGGCTTCAGAAGGATGACTGCCTGGAAACATATGACCGGGCGATCGACGGCAGAAACCGACGGTATTACAAAATAACGGAGGCGGGACGGATTCAGCTGAATCTTTACCGGGGTGAGTGGAACGTGTATGCAGGAAAAATTTCAGAGATACTGAAAGAGGGATAAGGAGAGGCAGATCATGAAAAAAGAAATATTTTTAGAGAGGCTGGAAGCGCTCTTGCAGGATATTCCGGAAGAAGAAAAACGGGATGCGATTGACTATTACCGCGATTATCTGGAGGAAGCGGGACCGGAGAAGGAAGAAGAGGTACTTGCAGAATTTCAGAGTCCGGAGCATATTGCCGAGGTAATCCGGACGGAGCTGCAGAGTGAATGGAGTGGCGGCGAATTTACAGACCGGGGATACAATGACAGCCGGTTTGAAGAAAAGCGGACGACTTTATCCAGAAGCGGTGGGGCAGAACAGGGAGAACGAGAAAAAGAAGCAGGATTTCAGGCTGGAACCGAGGATGACCCATTCCGGGGATTTCGGGATGAGGAAACGGGAGAAAATGCGGCATTCAATGAGAATCAAAGAAGCCGTCTGAGCGAGATGCTGCACTGCTTAAAAGAAAAAATAACCGGTTCCAAGATTGGAATGGTTGTGGCAGTTCTGGTAGTGCTTGCAGTTCTTCCGTTTATCTTTTCGTGGGTGACGGGAACCGTGGGAGGTGTTTTTGGGCTGGCGGTCGCACTGGCAGCGATACTTGTGGTGCTGGGACTGATGACGGTGCTGGTATTTGTTGGCGGAATTATGCTGTTCGTTCTGGGTGCAGCGAGTCTGTTTGAACATTTTGCGATGGGACTGATGTTCATCGGATTGGGTATTGCGGCAGAGGGCAGCTGTCTGCTTCTGATATGTGGTTGTGTCCTGTTTTACGGTGTGTTCCTACCGTGGGCAGTCAAGGAAATCATTCGGCTTTGCCGTCAGGCGGCAGGTTATCTGTCAGCCAGGGCATAGGAGGATAGGAAAATGAAAAAATGGATGAAAAAAATGGCAATCATAGGCGCCATCCTCTTTGTGGGTGGAATCGGCGTGACATCGATCGGGGCTGCCATCGGAGGCGCAGCTGCCGGGCTGGATTTTCTGATCGATCAGGAAAAAAATTTTCAGGATAAATATAACTGGGGAGATTCGGAGGAGATATGGGATGATACGGAGCAGCTGCCGGAAGAGATCGACGAGCCGGATGAGATGGAAGAGCAGCTGGACATAGAAAAACAATGCGAATAGTTTTCCAGAAAATGGACATACTCTGAGTACACAAGGTGGAAAGGAGTATTTTTTATGGATGAAAATAAGGTGGATTTTGAGAAAATGACCCCGGCAGAGCGGCTGAAATATGAGGTGGCGGAAGAAATTGGGCTGGCAGACAAGGTACGGCAGTATGGCTGGAGAAGCCTGACTGCCAAGGAGAGCGGGCGGATTGGCGGTCTGATGACGAAGAAAAGGCGGGAGATGAAACAGAATAAGAAAGGCTGATAGATATTTGCTTGAAAACACCAAAAGCCCTTGAAAATAAAGGAAAAATCCAATATTTTCAAGGGCTTTCAAATCTGCCGGCTGCGGGACTTGAACCCGCACGGTGTTGCCACCAATGGATTTTGAGTCCACCTCGTCTGCCATTCCGACAAGCCGGCTGTCTATCGACGCTTTTTATCTTACCAAAATTGGAGACAGATTGCAACTGTTTTTTTGTTTGTTTTGAAATTAAGAAGCGAAGCATTCGCAGGGACTTGCGTGTTTCATTAAAATAAGGTATGATTAGGTTTAAATGGTTTTATGAACGCGTCATGCGTGAATGATAATTCATATGGAATGACAGACTGGAAAAGGAGGTGGCGTCTGTGACCTGTCGGGAAGCGGAGCGTCTTGTGACGCCGTATATCCAGGATAAACTGAGCGGGGATGAGCTGGAAGCGTTTCTGGAGCATCTGGAACATTGCCGCAACTGTCAGGAAGAATTGGAAATTTATTTTATGGTGGATGTCGGACTGAAACAGCTGGACACCGGATCGGGTACTTTTGATATCATGGGCGCACTGCAGAAGCGGATCGCTGAGTCATATGCCCGCGTGCGTCGGATGTGGCGCTTCCGGAAAATGGAGTATGCGGTCAATACGCTGGGCGTGATGGCGGTATTGGTGACGGTGATGCTGCAGGTCAGGATTTGGCTGGCACCATAGAAAAAGCAACAAGTGATAGAACAGGAGACGGAAACAGATGGGCAAATTAGTGCTGATAGATGGTCATAGTATACTCAACCGGGCATTTTACGGGGTGCCGGAGTTGACAAATTCGAAGGGACTCCACACCAATGCAGTGTACGGATTTTTAAATATCATGTTCCGGGTGATCGAAGATGAGGGGGCAGACTATCTGGCAGTGGCATTTGATTTGAAAGAGCCAACATTCCGTCACAAAATGTATGCGGCATACAAGGGAACGAGAAAACCGATGCCGCAGGAGCTGCATGAGCAGGTTCCGGTGATGAAGGAAGTGCTGACAGCGATGGGCGTGCCGATTCTTACCAAGGCGGGGTATGAGGCAGACGATATTCTGGGAACGATCGCGAAACGCTGTGCGGCGGAGGGCGTGGAGGTTTCTATCGTATCAGGAGATCGTGACCTGCTGCAGCTTGCAGATACGCACATTAAGATTCGGATGCCGCGTACTTCGAAAGGTACGACGGAGATACGCGACTATTACCCGGAGGATGTGAAGGCGGAGTATCAGGTGACGCCGATCGAATTTATTGATGTAAAGGCGCTGATGGGCGATACTTCGGATAATATTCCGGGCGTGCCATCGATCGGTGAAAAGACGGCAACCAGCCTGATTACCACCTACGGAAGCATTGAGAATGCGTATGCACACATTGATGAGGTAAAGCCGCCGCGCGCACAGAAAGCGCTTCGGGAGCATTATGACATGGCGCAGATGAGCAAGGATCTGGCAACGATCCGCATCAATTGCGAGATTGGTTTTTCGCTGGAGGAGGCGAAGCTGGATTCGCTTTACACGCCGGAGGCATATCAGTATATGAAGCAGCTGGAATTTAAGTCCATTCTGCAGAAATTTGGTGAGGACGCCTTTGCGTCATCAGAAATGGAAAAATCTTTCCGTCTGGTAAATGATTTTGGCGAGGCACAGGTGATTTTTGACCGTGCACAGCGGGCAGAGGAGATCGGCGCGCAGCTGGTGATTGAAAAAGGAGAGGTTGTAGCACTGGCACTCTGCCTGGACGGGACATCGATCTATGCGATCCCGGCGGTTGGGTTCCTGACCGGACAGTATCTGGCGGAGGAGCTGGAACGCCTGATGGAGGTGGTTCCGTCTGTGACGGTTCTGGATCTCAAGATCCAGCTTCCATTTCTTAAAAATCACAGCCGCCGGATCGTGGACGGCATCCGGAATGCAGAAGGAAAGTGTGCGGTTATGGACGCAGGCGTGGCGGCGTATCTGTTAAATCCGCTCAAGGATACCTATGGATATGATGACCTGGCGCGCGATTACCTGGATATGACCGTGCCGTCACAGGTCGATTTGCTTGGAAAAACGGCGCTGTCGGATGCATTTGAGACAATGCCGGAGAAAGCGTTGAATTGTGTCTGCTACATGGCATATACGGCGTGGAAATCGCGGGAAATCCTGCTGGGGCAGCTTCGAAGACATGGAATGCTGCATCTCTTTTATGAGATAGAGATGCCGGTTATTTACAGCCTCTACCATATGGAAGAGGAAGGTATTCAGGTGCGCCGGGAGGAATTGAAAGCCTACGGCGAACGCCTCCAGACGCAGGTAGAGAAACTGGAGCAGGAGATTTACGCCGAGACGGGCTGTGAATTTAATATTAATTCCCCGAAGCAGTTGGGAGAGGTTTTATTTGAAAAAATGTCCCTGCCGGGCGGCAAAAAGACGAAGACCGGCTATTCGACGGCGGCGGATGTGCTGGAAAAACTGGCGCCGGAGTATCCGGTTGTGCGGAAAGTATTAGACTATCGCCAGGTGGCGAAACTCAAATCGACCTATGCGGACGGGCTGGGTGCATTTATCCGGGAGGACGGACGAATCCACGGAACCTTTAACCAGACGATCACAGCGACAGGACGTATCAGCAGTACAGAGCCGAATCTACAGAACATTCCGGTGCGTATGGAGCTGGGACGCGAGATCCGGAAGCTGTTTGTACCACGCGAGGGCTGTGTGCTGGTTGACGCTGATTATTCCCAGATTGAGCTGCGTGTGCTGGCGCATATGTCGAATGACAAGAACCTCATCCAGGCATACCGGCAGGCGGAGGACATCCACGCGATCACGGCGTCGCAGGTATTCCATGTGCCGCTTGAGGAAGTGACACCGCAGCTTCGCCGCAATGCAAAAGCAGTCAATTTCGGTATCGTATATGGTATCAGCGCGTTTGGGCTGGGCGAAGATCTCGGCATTTCCCGCAAGGAAGCGACCGAGTACATTGAGCGCTACTTTGAAACCTACCCGGATGTCAAACGTTTCCTCGATGGTCTGGTAAAAACGGGCAGGAAATACGGCGAGGTCAAGACTATGTATGGGCGTGTGAGACCGATTCCGGAGCTGAAATCCGGCAATTTTATGCAGCGTTCGTTCGGTGAGCGTGTGGCGATGAATTCCCCGATTCAGGGAACTGCAGCCGACATTATCAAGATTGCGATGATCCGCGTCGATCAACGCCTGCGCCGCGAAGGACTGCGTTCCCGCATTGTCCTCCAAGTGCACGATGAACTTCTGATTGAAACCTGGAAAGAAGAGCTGGAACAGGTGCAGTCGATTCTGGCGACGGAGATGAAACGTGCGGCGCAGCTGCAGGTGGAGCTGGAAATCGATATGAAGATGGGAAATTCGTGGTTTGAAACGAAATAATGGAAAGGTACAGATAAACATGAAGATAATCAGTATTACCGGAGGCGTTGGTTCCGGTAAGAGTGAGGTCCTGCGTGTGCTGCAGGAGGAATTTGACGCGGAAATTATTAAGGCGGATGAAGTGGCTCACCAGCTCATGGAGCCGGGTAAGAAAGGCTATCAGCATGTGGTAGAGGCGCTGGGTGATTCCTTTTTAAATAAGGACGGCAGCATTGACCGCAAAAAGCTTGCGGCGCTTATTTTCCAGAATAAAGAGGCGGTGGAGACGATGAACGCCATCATCCACCCGATGGCGTGGGAGGAGATCCGCTATGCGATCAACCATTCCGACAAGGAGATCATCGTTGTGGAGGCAGCTCTCTATGATGACGAGCACAATGCGATGTTTGATGAAATCTGGTATGTATACACATCGGTGGAGAACCGCATCAAACGTCTGATGGCAAGCCGCGGCTACAGTGAGGAAAAATGCCGGGGCATCATGGCAAATCAGGCATCCGAGGACGATTACCGGAGTTTTGCGACGCGTGTGCTGGACAACAACGGCGGGATTGAGGATATTCGGAAGCAGATAGCGTCATTTTTAGGAAAAGAGGATTAGGATACATATGCGGATGGTTAGTATTGCCAGCGGCAGCAGCGGGAATTGTATTTATATAGGAAGCGACAACACCCACGTTCTGGTGGATGCGGGGATCAGCAACAAGCGTATTGAGATGGGGTTAAATGACCTGGGGCTGAATGCGCGGGAACTGGATGGAATTCTCATCACGCATGAACATTCCGACCATATCAAAGGGCTCGGCGTGCTGGCGCGCAAATATGGCACACCTATTTACAGCACAAAAGAGACATTAGAGGAAATTCAGGATTCCAAGAGTCTTGGCGAGATTCCGGAAGATCTGATGCACCCGATTACGCCGGATGTTGATTTTATGGTAGGAGATCTGGAAGTCAAACCGTTCCGGATCGACCATGATGCAGCGAATCCTGTTGCCTACCGGGTTCAGAATGAAAAAAGATCGGTGGCGGTGGCGACGGATATGGGGCATTATTCCCAGTACATCATTGACCATCTGCAGGGGCTGGATGCGATTTTGCTGGAGGCCAACCACGATGTCAAAATGCTGGAGGCAGGACCGTATCCGTATTACCTGAAGCGTCGTATCTTAGGCGATTACGGACACCTTTCCAATGAAAATGCGGGGCGGCTTTTAAGTTCCATTCTGCATGACAATTTGAAGCATATTTTCCTGGGGCATCTGAGTAAGGAAAATAATTACGAAGAGCTGGCATATGAGACGGTGCGTCTGGAGATCACAGAGGGAGATACGCCGTATAAGGCGAATGATTTCCCGATCACAGTGGCAAAACGCGATGCAGTGTCGCAGATTGTGACGGTGTAGAAGACGTAAAAGTATTAAAATTGGTTATACAAAGTCTGAAAACAAGCCAGAAGATATATTTGGGGTTATGGCTTGGAGGCATGGACAAAAGTGTGGGGTTGACAGAAATATCGTTACTGTACACGCATACGTGTCCAGTAACGGAATATTATTTTAGGTGTAAAAGTCAGCAGCCGGATGGCAGTTGAGTTTTTATAGAAATTAGTAAGTCATAAAAACATTTCCGCCATAGGACGGAGAGCACACAGGAGGATGAAAGCTATGAGTAAGATTATTATTACTATCGTTGGACAGGACCGCGTCGGTATCGTTGCAAAAACGTGTAACTATCTGGCTGACCACAACATGAACATTCTTGACATCACGCAAACGATCCTGCAGGAATATTTCAACATGATGATGATCGTGGATATTTCCGGTTCCAAGACATCCTTTGATGATATGGCGCATGAGCTGGACAAGCTGGGACAGGAGATCGGCGTAAAGATTCTCTGTCAGAGAGAAGAGATTTTTACCAGTATGCACAGAATCTAAGCAAATATTTTCAGAAAGGACGTAAAACCAATGATTAACATGCAGGAAGTTCTGGAAACTAATAACATGATCGCGCATGAAAAACTGGATGTGCGGACGATCACGATGGGTATCAGCCTCTTAGACTGTGTGGACAGTGATCTGGCGAAGATGAATGGGAAGATCTACAATAAGATTACAACTTATGCGAAAGATCTTGTATCGACCGGCGATGCCATCGGACGTGAATTTGGTGTTCCGATCGTCAATAAACGTATCTCGGTTACTCCGATCGCGCTGGTAGGTGGAAGTGCCTGCAAGAAGAGCGAGGATTTTGTAGAGATTGCGAAAACACTTGATAAGGCAGCGAAAGAAGTGGGCGTCAACTTTATCGGAGGCTATTCCGCATTGGTTTCCAAGGGAATGACACCGGCGGAAGAGCTTCTGATCCGCTCGATCCCGCAGGCACTTGCCTGCACCGACCGTGTGTGCAGCTCCATCAATGTCGGTTCTACCAAGACAGGTCTTAACATGGATGCAGTCCGTCTGATGGGCGAGATGGTTGTGGCAACCGCAGAGGCAACGAAGGACAATGATTCCCTCGGCTGTGCGAAGCTGGTTGTATTCTGCAACGCGCCGGATGATAACCCGTTCATGGCAGGTGCATTCCATGGCGTGACTGAGGCGGATGCGATCATCAACGTCGGCGTCAGCGGTCCGGGAGTTGTAAAGACGGCTCTGGAAAAGGTACGTGGCGAGAACTTTGAGGTGCTGTGTGAGACGATCAAGAAGACGGCGTTCAAGATCACCCGTGTTGGACAGCTGGTAGCACAGGAGGCGTCCAAACGTCTGGGCGTTCCGTTTGGCATCATTGATCTGTCGCTGGCACCGACTCCGGCAGTCGGAGACAGTGTGGCGGAGATTCTGGAAGAGATCGGCTTAGAGCGCAGCGGTGCACCGGGTACAACAGCAGCGCTGGCAATGTTAAATGATCAGGTTAAGAAGGGCGGCATCATGGCGTCCTCCTATGTTGGCGGACTCAGCGGTGCATTTATTCCGGTCAGCGAGGATCAGGGCATGATCGATGCAGTTTCTGAGGGTGCACTTACGATTGAGAAGCTGGAAGCAATGACCTGTGTCTGCTCTGTAGGTCTTGATATGATTGCGATCCCAGGCGATACGAAAGCGACCACGATCGCCGGTATCATCGCGGACGAGGCGGCAATCGGCATGATCAACCAGAAGACAACGGCAGTCCGCCTGATTCCGGTCATCGGAAAAACAGTGGGCGATACGGCAGAGTTCGGCGGTCTGCTTGGCTATGCGCCGATCATTCCGGTCAACCGTTTCTCCTGCGACAACTTTGTCAAACGTACCGGACGTATCCCGGCACCAGTACACAGCTTTAAGAACTAATAGGAGTTTCATATGGATAAATCACAGGAACTGAGAGAGGTGCTTCTGCGGTATCTCGATGCCGATCTGGAGCGAATCATTTTCAGCAACCCGAGAACCCGTGAATCCTATCTGAAATTAACCGTGCGTCCTCTGCTTCTGCGGGGGGCGCTTGCTTTTCAGACGGAAGAATTTACGGAAAAACAGGCATTTCAGAAAAATCAGAACGCAGAAAAGACCACCGAGTACCTGCTCGGAGAACTGGAAAACCGTTACCGCAATGCGGAGATCGCGTCGCTTCACGGGATTGTCAATATTCTGATCAGTAAGAAGGGGACGGTGACGATCAAAGAGAAGAAGGTGGGGGTTAAAAAGGCAGAGAATCGGACGGTATCGGTGGCAGCAGGTGATGTGCGGAAAGCTGGAAAGCAGATGCCGGCGAAGAGTCATGCAGATGTGAAAGAAAATTCGCTCGAAAAATCGGGTCAGAGTCAGTCAAGTCACGAAGACGGAAAGATGCAGAGAAGTGCTAAAATACAGGGAAATGCGAAACAGCAGAAAAATGCCGGAACAGGACTGTCGGCTGGCATGGATGCCGCAGCGTTTTCAGAACGTCTGGCTTCGTTATCCCATAACCGTACTAAAAAATATGTCCTTCAGGAAGGCGTCCCAGTCCCATTTCTGGTAGATCTCGGTGTCATGACGGCAGAAGGCAAAGTTGTGAAATCCCGCTACGACAAATTTCGCCAGATCAACCGTTTCCTGGAATTTATTGAGGATGTACTTCCGAATCTCGATCCGAACCGGACGAATACGATCATTGATTTCGGATGCGGGAAATCATATCTGACGTTTGCGATGTATTACTATCTGCATGTGCTGAAAAAATATTCGATCCGTGTCATCGGTCTGGATCTGAAAAAAGATGTCATTGCGCTCTGCAACCGCCTGAGCAAGAAGTTTGGATTTGAGAACCTGACCTTCCTGCACGGCGACATCGCCGGATATGAGGGCGTCGATCAGGTCGATATGGTCGTGACGCTGCACGCCTGTGATACAGCGACCGATTATGCGCTGGCAAAAGCGGTCAAATGGGGCGCAAAAGTCATTCTTTCCGTTCCATGCTGTCAGCATGAGATTAACAAGCAGATTCAGAACGACCTTCTGTCGCCGGTTTTACAGTACGGCCTTCTGAAAGAACGTATGTCGGCGCTTTTGACCGACGGAATCCGTGGGCAGCTCCTCGAAATGTCCGGCTACCGGACGCAGATTCTCGAATTCATCGACATGGAACACACACCGAAAAACATCATGATCCGTGCGATTCGCCAGGGCAAGAAAGCAGACGGGGCGGCATTAGAGACAATGATGAAGGAATTGCATGTGAAGCCGACATTGTATGGATTGTTGGTGGGGGATGAGGTGTAGGAAATAGAAATCGTGACCTCGATGCGTGATCTAAGTGACCCCAATATTTTGAAATATTATTCTCCCGCCTTCGCCTCATCCAGCAGCCGTGCAATCTCCCCGCGCACCAGCGAGAATGCAACCTCATTCCGCCCGCTGTTGGTAACCACATCCGCATAGGCGCGGGTCGGTTCTACAAAGAGGGCATGCATCGGTTTGACGGTGGTCAGGTACTGATCGATGATGTTTTCGATATCGCGTCCGCGCTCTTTCGTGTCACGTAAGATTCGGCGGAGGATGCGCTCGTCGGCGTCGGCATCGACGAAAATGCGTATGTCGAGCAGATTGCGGAGTGCTTCGTCATAGAGAACGAGAATGCCCTCCAACAGGATAACCGGGCGCGGCTCGATGTGAATGGTTGCTTCGGCGCGGTTGTGGTTGGCGTAGTTGTAGGTTGGACAGTCGATCGCCTCCCAGTTTTTCAGTTTGTTGAGATGCTCAAGAAGCAGCTCCGTCTCAAATGCATCCGGGTGGTCGTAGTTCAGCTTTTTGCGCTGTTCAAATGGCATGTCATCGTGGGCGCGGTAGTAGTTGTCGTGGTAAAGCACGGTTACCTGATCACCAAATGCGTCTTTCAGACGGTTTGTAAAAGTGGATTTTCCTGAACCGGTTCCTCCGGCAATTCCGATGATAATAGGTGATTTTCTATTCACTGTGGTTTCCTCCATTTGTAAGTTTTATCTCAGTCGAGAAGAGCCCCACCTCTTTAGGTGGCGAGTAATAGCAAATTTGTCTCAGTGGGAGGTGGGTCTCCGACTGAGATAAACGCTCCGCGGGGATGCGCAGTGATTCTGTATGGAATATGTCAGCTTCGCTGACCAGAATCACGCGCCAAGTCTCACGGACGTTCGACTTGAATCTCAGATTAAATCAGTAGGTTGGTTCATTTTTATACAAAAACCAGTCCTTCTGTATATTCATTTTGAAATACGCCGCCGCGCTTTATCCGCACCGTCTGGTATAAATGCGAGGCGTATACCTCCTGCTCCAGCAGCGCGAGCGCCGACGGGGAGAGGTTCTGGGCGGCATCTGCCATTTTAGTGATGAGGGGGATGCTGCTTTTTTTATGCAGACAGGAGAGCAGAGGGCTGCTCTGTCTGCGAAAACCGAGAATCCGTGCATAGAGTGCATAGCCCTCGTCCTTCCACCGGGAAATATCTTCCTCGCGCATACCGAGTATCAGATGCAGAAGCGCCCGGCTGACACGCGTGTAGGTAAGCTGGCGCGTCTTTAACGCCTGAATCCGTTCTTCAAAAGAGAGAGGAAAGTAAGGTGGTTTTGCAAGGCGGGCGGCAAGCTCCGGGGAGAGATCTGCGATGCGGGATATAGCCTGCGTATTGGTATCAACAGACAAAGTGCTGGAAGGCATAACGGCGTTTGTGGCAGCAATGGAACCTTTCGCTGAAGATTTCTGCATCTGTAAAACAGCCATATTTAAAAGTTCTGAAAAGTCATCTGTAAAAACGGGAAGCGCACCTGCGTATGCGGGATGCGTCACGGCTGGCAGATGAGGTATTAAAATATTAAATAAAATCTCACTTTTTGAATCAGAACCCGGTTCCTGTTTTAGTGAAGCTGGACTATCTGCTGACAGATTTTCATAGCTCTTCCGAACTATCCCGCGAATTGCCGAAGCGGATGGAAACTTTGATTCAGACAGTGCATCCTCATGATATCCGCTTCCCTCCCGCGAAATCGTATAAAATTCCATCGGACTATGCAGATCTTCCGCCGCCCGCAGATATTCAATCCCAAGGATATTATTAGGGGAGTTTAAAATGGAAGACCATATATGAGAGTTCGACACATCTGTATTTGTGTGAAAATCTTCCACATTTTCAACTCTTGTCCCGTCTGCCTGTGTTTCTCCCAGCGCCTTCGCCCGTGCCTGCGGATAAGTCAGTCCCGCCTTCAACCCTTTCCGCAGCCGTTCCTGAAATTCCGCCGATTCATGATTCAGCGCATAAGCAGCCTGCTTAAGGATTTCAATCTGCCCGCATTCACTGCCGAACACAACGGCATCCACACCGATCGCCGACAGAAGCGCAACCCCATAGGCGGCAAATTCATGCGCCGAGGCGGTGGAGAAGGCGGCCGGTATCTCAAGTACCAGGTCAGCACCGGCGAGAAGGGCGGTTTTCGTGCGGAGGTATTTATCAAAGATGGCGGGTTCGCCGCGCTGGACAAAGCTGCCGCTCATCAGGACGACACAGTAGTCCGCGCCGGTCAGTTCCCTTGCCTGCTGCATATGATACAGATGTCCGGCATGGAACGGGTTATATTCGGTGATTAAACCAACGATTTTCATAAATTTCAATCCTGTTTTTTGCATTTTTGCGAAGAATTTTGTAGCAGCCTTTTATTATAAAAATAAAAATAGAAGACTGTTGCTGTTGCGGCAGAAAAATCTGTAAAAAATAGCAGCCATTTTCTGCTTCA
>NZ_FR895114.1:16660-20119 GCF_000434655.1 Clostridium sp. CAG:43
GCCATTTTCTGCTTCATTTACATTATATAGTGGAAGTGCAGGAGCGTAAAGGGAAAATTATAGTGCATCTTGTTAAAAATTTAATTAATCAAAAATTTGAAAATCGCTCTTGTATACAATAAACAACTGGTATATAATGTTAGCAGTAATAGACACACACTTATGAAAGGGGTTTTATAACCATGGCATTTATTGACAAGATTAAGGAAAGAGCAAAAGCAGACAAGAAAACCATCGTTCTTCCAGAGTCAATGGACAAGAGAACATACGAGGCAGCTGAGAAAATTCTGAAAGAGGGTATCGCAAATCTGATCATCATCGGTACTCCGGAAGAGATTGAGAAAAACGGCAAAGGCTTCGACATTTCCGGTGCCACCATCGTTGACCCGTACAATGATCCGAATAAGCAGAAATACATCGACAAGTTCGTTGAATTAAGAGGCAAAAAAGGTGTTACTCCGGAAGTCGCAAAAGAGCAGATGGAGAAAGACTATATGTACTATGCTTGCCTGATGTGCAAGTGCGGCGATGCTGACGGCGCTGTATCTGGTGCATGCCATTCTACCGGCAACACCATTCGTCCGGCTCTGCAGCTTCTGAAGACCAAACCGGGTATCAGCTCTGTATCTGGCTTCTTCCTGATGGAAGTTCCGGATTGCGAGTTCGGTGAGAACGGTCTGTTCGTATTCGCTGACTGTGCAGTAAACACTGACTTCGATTCCAACAAGCTGGCTGAGATCGCTGGTCTGTCCGCAGAGAGCTTCAAGATGCTGGTTGGCGCAGAGCCGAAGGTAGCTATGCTGTCCTATTCTTCTATGGGTTCCGCTAAACATGATGATGTTACCAAGGTAGCAGATGCAGTTAAGATTGCTCATGAGAAGTTCCCGGAACTGAAACTGGATGGCGAGCTTCAGCTTGATGCAGCACTGGTTCCGTCTGTAGGCGAGGCTAAGGCACCGGGCAGCTCCGTAGCTGGACATGCTAACACCTTAGTATTCCCGTCCCTGGAAGCAGGCAATATTGGTTACAAACTGGTTCAGAGACTTGCAAAAGCTGGCGCTTATGGTCCGGTTCTTCAGGGTCTGTCCATGCCGGTAAACGATCTGTCCAGAGGATGCTTCGCAGACGATATCGTAGGCGTAGTAGCTATCACAGCTGTACAGGCTCAGCAGGCATAATTAATACCAATTGGAATCAAATGGATGGAGAACTGGCACCGCGTCAGAGAATCTTAAATCCGTTTAATTAAGAATTAAAAGTGATAATTACAGTTCAGCCCGGTATTCATACATAATCCTTCAGTTCACAACAGGGCAGTGCAGACGTTTTTGCAGATGCTTCCGTGTGAACCGCATATAGAGAGAATACCTGCGGCTGAATTGTGATGTTATAAAGAAAGGAATCTATTACCATGAATATTTTAGTTATTAACTGCGGAAGTTCTTCCTTAAAGTATCAGTTAATCAACTCTGAGACAGAGGGCGTTCTGGCTAAGGGCCTTTGCGAGAGAATCGGCATCGACGGTATGCTGACTTACCAGCCGGAGGGCGGCGAAAAAGAGAAATCTGAGATCGCTATGCCGACCCATACAGAGGCTATCAACGCAGTTCTGGCAGCCCTGACTAACGAGAAGAGCGGCGTTATCAAGAGCCTGTCTGAGGTAGGTGCAGTTGGACATCGTGTCGTACACGGCGGCGAGAAATTTACTTCTTCCTGCTTAATCAACGACGAGTCCATGAAAGCGATCGAAGAGTGCAACGATCTGGCACCGCTTCACAACCCGGCAAACCTGATCGGTATCCGTGCCTGCCAGGAACTTATGCCAGGCGTACCGATGGTAGCTGTATTTGATACCGCTTTTCATCAGACCATGCCGGATGTTGCTTACACCTACGGTATTCCGTATGAATACTATGAGAAATACAAAGTTAGACGTTACGGCTTCCATGGTACTTCCCACAGCTACGTATCTAAGAGAACCGCTGAGATCGTTGGAAAACCGTATGATCAGATGAAGATCATCGTTTGCCACCTGGGTAACGGCGCCAGCATCTCCGCTGTAAACTGCGGCAAATCTGTAGACACCAGTATGGGTCTGACTCCACTGGAAGGTCTGGTTATGGGTACACGTTCTGGTGACCTCGATCCGGCTATCATCGATTTCGTAGGTAAAAAAGAAGGTCTGTCCCTGGATGAGATGAACGAAGTCCTGAATAAGAAATCCGGTATGCTCGGTATCTCTGGCGTATCCAGCGATGGTCGTGATCTGGAAGCAGCAGCTGAGACTGGCAACAAGAGAGCACAGCTGGCCCTGGACGTATTCGATTACCGCGTAATCAAATATATCGGTGCATACGCAGCAGCTATGAACGGTGTAGATGCAATCGCATTTACCGCTGGTATCGGCGAGAACAACATCAAGATGAGAAAAGATGTTTGCAGCAGCCTGACCTACTTAGGCGTTAAACTGGATGAGGAGAAGAACAACGTAAGAGGTGAGGAGAGAATCATCTCTGCTGACGACTCCAAGGTTCAGGTTCTCCTGGTTCCGACCAACGAAGAGCTGGCTATCGCCCGCGAGACTCTTGCACTGGTAAAATAATTAAATATGAATTAAAATTTGCAAAAATATGTAAAATTAATCATTGACAAACGCGCTCGACCTTTGTATAATATCAAAGTGCGTATTAGGAGATTAGTATGCTGATTCATTTATCGGAACTTTTTAACTGCGAGGGTAGAAAGAAAGTCTATACAGTCGAGACTGCGCTGGACTCTGTTGATTTTGACGGAGAGACGTTTCAGATTGAGAAGGCTGAGCCTTTTGAACTGGAACTGACGGCTAAGACACGGCATAAGTATACGATGAGTGGTCATGCGACGCTGACGGTGGGAGGTCACTGTGCGCGTTGTCTGGAGCCAGTATCTTTCGACTGCGAACTGGATTTTGGACGAGAGTTTGAGGTGCAGGACGGTCAGGAGGAGAGTTTAGATGATGAACCCTTTATGAAGGGGTACAATCTGGATGTAGACCAGTTGGTTTGCAACGAACTGCTACTGAGCTTGCCTATGAAAGTCCTGTGCAGAGAAGACTGCAAGGGGATTTGCAATAGATGTGGTACAAATCTTAATCTTCGGACTTGTACCTGTGACACTAGGTCGCTCGATCCAAGGATGTCGGTTATCCAGGAGATATTCAATGAATTTAAGGAGGTGTAACCATGTCTATCTGTCCTAAGAACAAATCTTCCAAAGCAAGAAGAGACAGCCGCAGAGCTAACTGGAAAATGAGTGCTCCGAACTTAGTAAAGTGCAGCAAGTGCGGTGCTCTGATGATGCCTCACAGAGTGTGCAAAGCTTGCGGAAGCTACAACAAGAAAGAAATCGTTAAAGTAGAAGACTAATTCAATACTTTAATATCAGGGGTTAGGTCGTAAAGACCTAACCCTTATGTACAAG
>NZ_FR895114.1:20143-37874 GCF_000434655.1 Clostridium sp. CAG:43
GCCAATATCCTACTTACATAATATGTATTAGGGATAAGGGCGCAAGAGCACTTTGATTGCTTTTGTAGTTGTAAAATATCTTTCATTTTCTTATTTAAATGCGTTGCAAGTTGTTTTTAGCGGAATGGTTTATTTTTTTATTATATAAACCCACTAAAACAGTCGGAAAGATGGATTTAATACATTACTCCCTCAAAGAAAATGAAATGAAAACAGACGGAGGAGTTATGACAAACGAGACGAAAAAGTATGCGGAAACGTATGGAGGAATGGCAGGAGCAGTTCTCCCGCTGATTATCATGATGGGAACGATGATCTTCATGGTTGCCTTTGGAATGCGTTCTACCAAAAATTTCTGGTCGGCTGGTTATTTTGCTGTTTTGGCTGGATTTCTTGTATATAAGGATAAGAAAGCATTTCAGAAAGCGCTGATCGACGGCGTGCGCGACAATATTTTTGCATTTATGATCGCCTGTTTCTTATTTGCGGGCGTGATGTCGAAGATTCTGACAGCGTCGCATCTGATCGAAGCGCTTTTATATGTAATGACAAAGATCAACATGTCACCGGCACTGATGCCGATCATCTGTTTCTTTATCTGTGTGGTGCTTTCCAGTGCAACCGGCAGTGCGGCGGGTGCGTTAAATACAGCCGGACCTCTTCTGATTCCGCTTTCCGTCGGAATGGGCTGTAATGTCAACCTGATCTGCGGTGCGATTCTGGCAGGCAGCTGTTTCGGTGATAACCTCGCACCGATCTCGGACACGACGATTGCATCCTCTCTGTCCCAGGAAGTCGATGTCATGAAGGTTGTCCGTTCCCGTTTTAAATATGCACTGATCGCAGGTGCCATTTCTGTGGTTGGCTATCTGGTATTTGGCTTTATGGATGCTGGAAATGGTGTTTCTGCTGAGATGGCGGCGGTTGACGCAACCTACGCTTCCAGCATCGTATTCCTGATTATCCCGGTTCTGGTGGTTGTGCTGATGCTGCGTGGCAGTGGACTCTTTACCTCTCTGTTAGTCAGTGAGATGGCTGGTTTTGTTTTACTCTTTGCATTTGGTTATCTGACACCGGCAGAGCTGGTTGCGAAAGACGGTCTGATTGCGAATGCGTTTGACGGTATGTTAAGTTCCATCATTTTTATCCTGTTTATCTTCGTTATGGTCAGCCTGATCAGCGAGGCAGGTGTGCTGGATGCGATTCTTGTATGGATGCGTAAATATGCGAAATCTGAGAAGTCGGCAGAAATTGCAGCCGGTGCGATGGTCAGCGTCATGGGTATCGTCATCAGCAGCGGTACTTCCGCCATTTCTTTCTGTGGCCCGATCATCCGCAAGCTGCTCCGCCCATTCAAGATTGACCGTGCCCGTGCGGCTAACTTCCTGGATGGTCTTGGATGTGGCGTCGGCTATCTGGTTCCGACAAACCCGGGGTGCCTGAACCTGGCGGCGATCGCGGTTGCCAGCGGCGTTGTGTCCGAGGGCTATAACGCGGTATCTTTTGTCGGTTACAACTTCCACAGCATGGCGCTGACGCTGGTTTTCTGGTTTGCAATTCTCTCTGGATGGGGAATGAAGCATGAGACAGACGAAGAGCTGGCGGCAGATGGAGTCGTGATTGAAGACGGCAATTCTGGGAAATAAAAAAGAATAGATTTTTGGCGTACATACATGACAGACGATAAAAAAGAATTTATAATAGAGTCTGTGTGAGAAAAAGAACAACTGTGCTATATCACCTGCATTGAAGCCTATTGTATATGGGAAAATCAGGTATATAGCATGCTTGCTATAGAAGAGAGGTTCAAATACGTGGGAACAGCAGAAAAATATTTAGATGCTGCGAGGGCAGCCATGAATTTTATCAACACAAGAAAGAGAACGGATGAGGAAGGTATCTACTGGACGCTTGCAGATGCGGCGGCGGGAAAGCCGAGCTATTATGACGAAATATGCATGTACGCAGGTGCTTCGGGCATTATCTGTTTTCTTCTGTCTCTGTATGAAGATACGCAGGATGCGGCATATCTGGATGAGGCGAAAGAAGCGGGCTGTTATCTGGAATACCGTTGGAGAAAGAGACGCGAACTGAAACGCAATTTCTCCCCGTATGCATTTTCAACCGGATGGGGCGGCGCCTCGTTTGCCTTGCTTCAGATGTATCTTGTAACGAAGGACGAACATTACCGCGCGCTGGTAGAGGAGATTCTCGACCAGGCGGTTCGGGATGCGATCCCGGTCAAAGAAGGCGAGGGCTATTACTGGTCCACATATCCGGGCATCGTCGGAACCGCGGGAACCATTCTCGTTATCTTAAATGCGGCTGAGAAATTGGGACGCGAGGACTGGAAGGAGTTTGCGGTCAAAGCAGGACGCTATTTCCTGACAAGAGGACGCGATATGGGAAATGGAATGATCTGCTACACGGGCGTCGATCCGACCTACTTTGGCGCAGGAAAAGATTATATCGACCCGAATTTCCCGATGGGAACCGGCGGAATCGGATTCCTGATGCTGAAGCTTTACGAAGTCAGCGGAAAGGAGGAATTTCTGGATGCGGTCAAGGGCGTGCCGGAGTATATGGACACGGTGGCAGTCAAGATGCGCGCTGGAAAATTGCTTCCGCATGCGCTCCCGGATCGTCCGGATCTCTTTTATCTGGGCTACTGCCACGGACCGGCAGGAACCAACCGTTTCTACTATGAGCTGTACAAATTCAGCGGCGATGCGAAATACCGCCATGAGATCGAGGAGCTTGTCAAAGGACTTGAGGCGACCGGTGCACCGGAGAAACGTTCGGCTGGATACTGGAATACGGAAAATATCTGCTGCGGAACCGCAGGTCTCTTAAATATGTACCTGGGACTCTGGGCGGCATTTGGCGAAGAGCATGATCTGGAGTATGCGAGACGCTGTGCAAAGGTGCTGATGGATACGGCAGTTTTCGAAGATGGTGTGGACGGCGGACAGGCAAGCTGGAAATTTGCGCTTGATCGCGTAGCACCGGAACGCCTGAGCACGCCAATTGGTTTCCTCGACGGTGCGGCAGGTATCGGTTCGGTTCTCCTTCAGATGGCGCGGGCAGAGCGCGGCGATTTCCATACGGTAAGAGCGGTGGATGATCCGTTCCCGGAGAGAAAGTTAGAGAAGTAAAATGGCTGTTCAGGCAGAGGGGCTGTTTGTGGGCGGTATATTTGAATGTGTTTGAAATAAAATGTGCTGTGAGATAGTTGCTGTTCACGTAGGCGTGTACAGTAACTGAGATACTATGTAGATGGCGGTGTTGTATGCAAAAAGGTGTACAATGCCGCTATTTTTTGTTAATATAGAGAAGAAAAAAAGAGGGATAATGTTTTATAAATATCACGTTAGGAGGTTTTACATATGAAAAAGGGAAAATATTTACTTTTGACCGTCACAGCCGCCGCGCTTCTGGCGGCGATCCCATTTCAGGCATTTGCGTCGAAGGATACGGAGGACCGCAGCCCGGTTGGCTCGATCGGCTTAAATGTTTCGTCCTCGATCCATGTCGGTGATGAGAGTTCAGATGTGGATGTTTCGCTCGATTTCGGTGACTGCGATATTTCCAATGTTGATGTGATCAACGAGCCGTCCGGTAAATGGGTGGACAAGGATAAGCCAAAGCTGGAGGTTACTCTGGAGGCGGACGATGATTATTATTTTAAATCCGGTTATGCGAAAAAGAATGTGACCCTGAGCGGTGACAGTGCGACGGTTACTTCCATCAAGCGCAAGGGCGATGAGGAACTCCGGGTCGTGATCACCCTGAAAGCTTTAAAAGGAACCTCCAGTGATTACAGCCTGGATGTTGATGAGGCAGAGTGGGATCAGATGGATGGCGTTGCAGAGTGGAACGGCAGTGAGGATGCGAAATACTATGAGCTGCGCGTTTACCGGGATGAGAAATTTTTAAGTACGGTAAAACCGGGAAAAGAAACGAAATACAATCTTGGACGTTATCTTACGCAGGCGGGAACCTACACGTTTGATGTGCGCGCGGTTTACAGCGATTCACGGCACGGCGAATGGCAGACATCGGATTCCTTCACAATCACGGCGGAGCAGGCGCAGGAAATTCAGAAGACGCTTGTATTCAAGGAAGCAGGCAGCGGTCCGGCAGCCGGTGCGTGGGAACAGGATGCGCTTGGATATAAGTACCGCAATTCCGATGGAAGCTATGTGACCAATAACTGGCAGCAGATCGGCGGTGTGTGGTATTTCTTCGATGAAAATGCATATTGCAAGACGAATACCTGGGTGTTCTGGAATGGAAAATGGTATTATCTGGATGTAAACGGCGCGATGTTAGTTAATACGACGACGCCGGACGGCAAGCAGGTCGGGGAAGATGGGGCGCTTCTGTAAAATTTTTAAGAAACAATTTTGATGAAAATCCGTCAGGGAAGATGGAGACAGAATTGTAAAATAGATGTGAGAAGAGGCAGATTGCACGGAATATGCGGTCTGTCTCTTTTACATTTAAAAACAGAGAAAAACAAAGAGAATATTTGCAAAGAGAACGATGGTAGAATGGAAACACATACATGAAAAGTGTGCTGAAGGACAAGCTGGCAGTTATTTCTGATGAAATAAAAAAATTAACAAAAAGAATACTTGCATATTGTGAAATAAGTAGTAAGATAGAGGTGGTATCTCATGACTGCCTATTTTTTAACAATCTAGGGGAAGGGGCGGTCTGAGAAGAGACTGCAAGGGGTTCTAAGCCAGTATGGAGGATGGCAAAAAAAGGACTGACAAAGGAGGGGCACAAAGATGGCAGCACAAATTTTGGCTGTGATTATTTTTATTGTAATGTTTGGACTTATCATCTGGGATCACATTGAGAGGCATATCGTATCGCTCGGATGCGGGCTTCTGACGCTGGTGCTGGTGTTTGGCGTCTGTATGCACAGTGAGGCGGCAGCGGCGGAGACACTGAGCCTGCACAGCTTCATGGTTCCGAACTTCTGGTTTCAGACCGAGGCGGCGGCAGAGTCCTCGAGCGGCATCAACTGGGCGACGATTCTTTTTATTGCCGGTATGATGCTGATGGTGGAGGGCATGGAGCGCGCGGGATTTTTCCGGTGGCTGTGCCTGACAATCGCCAAGGCGGTACATTATAAGACGATCCCGATTTTTATTTCATTTATGCTGATGTCGGCGTTTCTGGCGATGTTTATCGACAGTATTACCGTTATTCTTTTTTTGGCAGCGGTCACGGTAGAGCTGGCGCATCTTCTGCATTTTGATCCAATTCCGATGATCATTTCAGAGATCTTCTGTTCGAATCTGGGCGGCTCTGCGACGATGTGCGGCGATCCGCCGAATATCATCATCGGAACCTCGCTCGGATATTCATTTAAAGATTTTATTTTAAATACAGGTATGATGGCGGGTGTTTCGCTGATTTTTATCGTGCTGTTTTTCTATTTTTCCTTTAGGAAAGAATTAAGGGCGAGTGAAAAGCATGACGAAGCGGTTACATATCCATCCCCCCAGGAGGCGATCACGGATCGGAAACGGTTTGCGGTCAGCGTGGTGATCTTTGCGGCGGCGATCGTGATGCTGGTGACGCATGCACAGACGGGACTGACAGTTGCGACGATCGGCGTATTTATCGGTGCTTTTTCGCTGCTGGCATCCGGCGGTGAGGCGCTCAGCATGATTAAGAAGCTTGACTATAAGACGCTGTTATTCTTCATTGGTCTTTTTGTCGTGGTCGGCGGCATGGAGCAGACGGGCGTCCTAAATTCTTTAGCAGGGATCATTGACGCAGTCAGTGGAAATAATGTAAAATGGGTAGTAGCGATTGTGCTGTGGCTGTCGGCGCTTGCGAGTGCATTTGTGGACAATATCCCATTTGCGGCGACGATGATCCCGGTTATCCGGAGTCTGGCGCAGGCAGGCGGCATGGATCTCTCGGTTCTGGCGTGGGCGCTTTCGATGGGTACGGATATTGGCGGCTGCGGAACTCCGATCGGAGCCTCGGCAAACGTAGTTGGTATCTCAGTGGCAGCGAAAAACGGACATTTTATCGGCTGGGGGAAATATTGCCGGTATGCAGCTCCGGCGACGGTGCTGGTAATCCTGATTTCCATGGTTTGTATATATGCGAGATACTTTTAAGGGGGCTTTTATATGGAGGAGAGGAAAAACAGAGTGATCATCTCGGTCAGCAGACAGTTTGGCAGCGGCGGACACAAGATAGCGGAAGCGCTGGCAGAGCATTTTGAACTTCCGATTTATGATCATAGGATGCTGGACAGTATTGCCAAGGAAAAGGGTGTGGATCCGCGTGTGCTGGAAAAATACGACGAGAAGCCGCTAAACCGTTTTCTGGCGCGCAATGTCAGCGGATTTTCAAGCTCTCTGGAGAACAATCTGGCGCAGATGCAGTTCAGTTACCTGAAAGACAAGGCCGATTCGGGGGAATCGTTTGTGGTAGTTGGACGGTGTGCGGAGACGGTTTTAAAGGAATATGACGGACTGATCACGATCTTTGTGCTGGGCGATGAGGAAACACGGGTGAAGAGAATTGAGCAGCTGCGCGGACTTTCAGAGGACGAGGCGAAACGTCTGGTAAAGACGAAGGACTGGCGGCGGAAATCCTACCACAACTGTTACAGCCGCGGACGCTGGGGAGATTCCAGAAATTATGACCTTTCGATCAACAGCAGCCGGCTGGGAATTGAGGGAACGACGAAGATGCTGGAGGAGTATGTGCAGGCGCGGATGGACGCGATGCAGAAATAAAATAATAGAGATATCGAAGGAAAAGAGAAAGGGGAACGTGTGCATAGGCGGCGCACGTCCCCCTTTTCCTGCCGAGGTGTTATACGGTTACTGTTCCCAGGCAGGGAAACAGGCGTTACTGTTCACAGGTAGGCACTTTTGGAACCGAAAGTGCCGTAAGAAAACGTGGTGGCAGCAGGAATTTGCCGTATTTAAATGCGAAGCCATGGCAAATTCCGTTACTGGGCACGTATGCGTGAACAGTAACGTTATACTAAAAAATATGGAATTAGATAGAAAAATCGTATTTGCTATCTGTTCGATCTTGTTTTATAGTATATAAAATATTTAATAGGAGTTTGATGATATATGACAGAGTTAAAAGAAGAAAAAAAGACCGGTCTCGTTCTGGAGGGCGGCGGGATGCGCGGTATTTACACAGCGGGCGTCCTGGATGTGTTTTTGGATCATGATATTTCATTTGACGGCGTGATTGGCGTCTCGGCGGGGGCAGTGCATGGGGCTTCGTTTGTGTCGGGGCAGAAGGAGCGGAGCATCCGCTATTATAAAAAGTACTGCAATGACAAGCGTTTTATGAGCTTTAAAAACTGGCTGCGGACGGGAAATCTGGTGGACGAGCAGTTCTGCTTCCATGATATACCGGAACGGCTGGATCCGTATGATTACGAGGCATTTGACCGGGGAGATACACGGTTTTATGTGGCATGCAGCAATGTGGAGACAGGGAAAGCAGAGTATCTGGAGATCAAAGATATGTTCAAAGATGTCGAATATTTCCGTGCGACGGCATCCCTTCCGTATGTGTCCCATATGGTCGAGGTTGGTGGAATGAAGCTTCTGGACGGCGGCTGCACGGACAGCATTCCGTTGCGTGCGTTCGCTAAGATGGGCTATAAAAAATGCGTCGTTGTGCTGACCCGTCCAGCGGGCTACCGCAAGAAACCGGGCAATTTCTGGCTGCCGGAGGCGGCATATCACAAATATCCGGCGTTCGTGAGGGCGCTTCGCAGCCGCTATTATTTCTATAATAAGACGGTGGAATGGATCGATCGCCTCGAACAAGAGGGAAAAATTTTTGTTATCCGTCCGAGCGTGGCGCTTCCAATCGGCAGAACCGAACATAGTGTTGAAAAATTGCAGGAGACGTATGATATCGGCAGGAAGGATGCTGCCAATCAGATGCATGCAATGGAAAATTGGTTCAAATCTTATTGATTTATAGATTGATCTCTAGTATAGTAAAGATTGATGTAATGTGGCTGTGGACAATAAAAAGCGGGACAGCTGCAGCGTGACGATGAAAGAGCGATTCGTTCGGACCACATATGCCGCAGTGGCGGAAGACAGGTTTGGTATGTGTATCGCTATAAATGATAGAAGGAGAACACGCAATGGTTAAGATAGCAGTAGATGCCATGGGGGGCGACAACGCACCGGGTGAGATCGTGGCAGGTGCCGTGATGGCAGCCCAGTCGAGGGAAGATATTCAGATTTTCCTGATCGGCAAGGAAGAAGTCGTATCAGAAGAATTAAAAAAGCATACATATAAGAAAGAACAGATCGAGGTTGTCAATGCGACTGAGGTCATCGAGACGGAGGAACCGCCGGTCAATGCGATCCGCACGAAGAAAGATTCGTCCATCGTGGTCGGCATGAATATGGTCCGCAGGGGCGAGGCGGACGCGTTCTGTTCCGCAGGCAGCTCCGGCGCGATTCTGGTCGGCGGACAGGTGATCGTCGGCAGAATCAAGGGCGTTGAACGTCCGCCACTGGCTCCATTGATTCCGACAGAAAAGGGCGTGTCCCTGCTGATCGACTGCGGCGCCAATGTCGATGCAAGACCGTCCCATCTGGTACAGTTTGCAAAGATGGGCTCCATCTACATGGAACACGTGGTTGGCATCAAGAATCCGCGTGTGGCGATCGTCAACATCGGTGCGGAGGAAGAGAAGGGCAATGCGCTGGTGAAAGAGACATTCCCACTCTTAAAAGAATGTAAGGACATTAATTTCATCGGCAGCATCGAGGCACGCGAGATTCCGCACGGCGGCGCGGATGTCATTGTTTCCGAGGCATTTGTCGGAAATGTCATCCTGAAACTCTATGAAGGTGTTGGTGCAACCCTGATTTCCATGGTAAAACAGGGCATGATGACGAGTCTGCGCTCAAAGATCGGCGCATTGCTTGTAAAACCGGCGTTAAAGACGACGCTCAAAGCATTCGATGCGAGCCAGTACGGCGGCGCACCGCTTCTGGGACTCAAAGGGCTGGTTGTCAAGACGCACGGAAATTCCAAGCGCACCGAGGTGTGCAATTCGATTCTTCAGTGTGTGACCTTTAAAGAGCAGGCGATTAATGAAAAGATCAAGGAAAGTCTGTGAAACTTTCGTGAAATTATAAAATGTAGCGAAAAAACGATATGTTTTTAATCAATCTAAAATTCTAAATATTTTAAAATAAGTTCATAGAAAGGAAGAAAATTATGGAATTTGAAAAATTACAGAACATTATCGCGGAGGTACTGAATGTTGAAGCAGATGAAATTACGTTAAATACGACGTTTGTGGATGATCTGGGCGCTGATTCGCTGGATATTTTTCAGATTATCATGGGAATCGAGGAGGAGTTTGATATCGAAATCCCGACTGAGGAGGCAGAAAAGATTGTATCTGTGGGCGATGCAGTAGAGCAGATCAAGAACGCACTGAACTAATTCAATGTTTGTTAAAAAGTTATAGAGAAGTCTGTCAGGCAAAGGGGCTGGGCGGGCTGCCGAAGGGCAGGATCGCGACAGCTCCTTTCCAAAAAGAACGGATGTTTGACTCTGGCTCACAGACACAAATAGCAATGATTGCCGGAATCAGTCAGCAGCAGGACAGGCTGGAAAGAGAGAAATATATGGAGTATACATTAAATGAATTGGAAAAACGGATTGGCTATTCGTTTCAGGACAAGAAGCTTCTGGAACACGCGATGATACATAGTTCGTATGCCAATGAGCACCATCTTGGAAAACTGGGATGCAACGAGCGCCTTGAATTTTTAGGCGACGCGGTGCTGGAAGTGGTATCGAGTGATTTCCTGTTCCGCACGTTTCCGGAGATGCCAGAGGGCGATATGACAAAGACACGTGCGAGTCTGGTCTGCGAGCCGACGCTTGCATTCTGCGCACAGGAGATCGATCTGGGTGGATTTTTGCTGCTTGGAAAAGGCGAGGATGCGACCGGCGGACGGGGGCGCGATTCGGTGGTGTCGGATGCGATGGAGGCACTGATCGGTGCGATTTATCTGGACGGTGGTTTTGCTAATGCAAAAGAGTTTATTCATCGATTTATTCTCAATGATATGGAACACAAAAAGCTCTTTTATGATAGCAAGACTATCTTGCAGGAGATTGTGCAGGGACATACGGACGAGACACTTACATACGTTCTTCTGAAAGAAGAAGGACCGGATCACAACAAGAGCTTCGAAGTGTCCGCGATGCTGGACGGTCAGGAGATCGGGCGCGGCATCGGACGGACGAAAAAATCAGCGGAACAGCGTGCGGCGTACCGTGGGATCCTCACTATCAGAAAACCGCAGGAGTAGGTATGTATTTAAAGAGTATTGAAATACAGGGTTTTAAGTCATTTGCCAATAAAATTCTGTTTGAGTTCCACAACGGAATCACGGGCATCGTCGGGCCAAACGGCAGCGGCAAGAGCAATGTTGCCGATGCAGTGCGCTGGGTGCTCGGTGAGCAGAGAAGCAGGCAGCTGCGCGGAGGCACGATGCAGGACGTTATTTTTGCTGGTACGGAGCTTCGAAAACCGCAGGGATTTGCCTACGTGGCGATCACACTGGATAATGCCGATCACAAACTTCCGATTGAGTACGACGAAGTCACGGTTTCAAGACGTCTTTACCGTTCTGGTGAGAGTGAATATAAGATTAATGGAACGAGCTGCCGTCTAAAAGATATCAACGAGCTCTTTTATGATACGGGTATTGGTAAAGAGGGATATTCCATCATCGGACAGGGACAGATTGATCAGATTTTAAGCGGGCGGCCGGAGGAACGGCGCGAGCTGTTTGACGAGGCGGCTGGAATCGTGAAATTCAAGCGGCGCAAGGCGATCGCACAGAAGAAGCTGGAAGATGAAAAACAGAACCTGATCCGCGTGACGGATATTTTGTCCGAGCTGGAAAAACAGGTAGTACCGTTGGAACGGCAGTCGGAGGAGGCGAAGGAGTATCTGCGTCTGCGGGAAGAGCTGCGTTGCCTGGACGCCAACCTGTTTTTGGCAGAATCGGAGGAATTGAAGCGCCAGATCCGGGAAGTGGAGCAGAAGGAGATGATTCTGACCGGCGATCAGGAGAGTGTGCGGGCGGAATCGGAGACACTGAAATCGGAGTACGAATTGCTCGGAACCGAGCTGGATGCGCTGGATGCGACGATTGCCGCGGATCGTGAGGCGTGCAGCCGGGAAGACCTGGAACGCCAGGAGAAGACCGGACGGATCGGAGTTCTCAGAGAGCAGATCCGGACGGAGCAGATGAACGAAGAACATATCCGCAGCCGGATGGCGTCGATCGACGGCGAAATGCATCAGAAAGAGGAAGAACAGGCGGAATATGAGTCTGAAAAACAGGCACTAAATGCATCGGTGCAGACGATCGAAGCAAAACAGCAGGAAGCGGAGGCAGCAGTCCGTTCGATGGACGAGGCGGTCAGCCGGACGGAAACCTTGATCGAGACGGCAAAAGCCGAGATCATGGACGCTCTGAACCAGAAAGCGGAACTTGCCGCCCGCCGTCAGCGCTATGAGACGATGCTGGAGCAGGCGGATGTGCGCCGGGCGGAAGTGACGCAGAAGCTTTTGAAATTCAAGAGCGATGAGTCGGTTCAGGAAGAGCAGAAAAAAGAAGAAGAAGCCAAATTAGGGAAGGTGCGGGAATGTCTGGAAGCGTTTTCGGTGCAGGAAAAAGAGCTGCAGGAGCAGACGCGCACGGAGGAAGAACAGGAACGCCGCCTGAACCAGAAACTTTCGAGCCTTCAGCAGGATTACCACACGAACCGGACGAGGCTGGAATCAATGCGGAATCTGGCGGAGCGCTACGAGGGCTACGGCGGCAGTATCCGCCGCGTGATGGAAGTCAGGAACTGCGTTCCGGGTATTCATGGCGTTGTGGCGGATTTGATCAGCACGACGAAGAAATATGAGACGGCGATCGAGACGGCACTTGGCGGCAGCATCCAGAACATTGTGACGGATTCCGAGGAGACGGCGAAACGCCTGATTGATCATCTGAAAAAGAATCGGTATGGCCGTGCAACGTTTCTGCCGCTGACCAGCATGGAACGCCGCCAGAGTTTTGGACAGCCGGGGGCGCTGAAAGAAATGGGTGTTCTTGGACTGGCAAGCGAACTGGTCTCTGCGGATGAGAAATACAGCGGGCTGGTGTCCTATCTGCTGGGACGCGTGGTCGTGGTGGATCAGATCGATCATGCGATTGCGCTGGCAAAGAAATACCGCTATTCTCTCCGGATCGTGACGCTGGATGGCGAGCTTTTAAGCCCTGGCGGTTCGATGACCGGTGGTGCATTCAAGAACAGCAGCAATCTGCTGGGACGCCGCCGTGAGATCGAAGAACTGGAAGCTGCCTGCAAAAAGGTATTGGAACAGGTGGAAGCGGTACAGAAGGAGCTGGCAGAGACGGGGCGCAGGCTGACGGAAGCGAAGAGAACACTGGCATCCGTCCAGGAGAGGCGCCAGCAGATGCAGATCCAGCAGAATACGTTGGAACTGACGATCTGCCAGTTAGAGGCGAGACGGCAGGAGATTGCAGATTCTTCGCAGGATCTGTCTTCAGAAAATCAGGAACTTGAACTGCAGGTAGGCGATCTGCGCGGGGCGCTGCGGGAGCTGCAGACCGAAGAGACGAAGCTTGAAACGCTAAGCAATGAGAAGAACCAGTACGTGGAAGAGCAGCAGACAGGTCTTGAGACGGCGAAAAAGCAGCGTGGGGAAGCGGCGGCAGCCCTTTCGGAGATACAGCTTGGGCATTCCCAGGCGGAGCAGAAGGGTGCGTTTATCGAGGAAAATCTGCGCCGTGTATTGCAGGAGCAGGAACGTCTCCGGGCAGAGAAAGAGAAACTTTCCGGCGGTCACGCGGACAGCAGCGAGACGATCGCTGCCAGAGAGCGCGAGATTGCAGCGCTGGAAGCCGAGATACAGGCGTCCGGGGACAAGCGGACGCAGATGGAACTGGTAATCCAGAACAAGCAGCGTGAGAAGGAAGAAAAGGCGGGGCGGCAGAAAACTTTCTTTGATAAAAAGGAAGAGCTGAACGAACGTCTCCAGCTTTTAGACCGCGAGAACTTCCGTCTCCAGAATCAGAGAGAACGCCTGAATGAGCGCCTGGAGTCGCAGGTCGATTATATGTGGAGTGAGTATGAGCTTACGTATTCGCGCGCGGAAGAGCTGCGGAAGGAAGAGCTGACCTCGATTCCAGAAATGAAGCGGTCGATCAATGAGAAAAAGATGGAGATCCGCGCCCTTGGGAATGTCAATGTCAACGCGATCGAGGACTACAAGGAGATATCCGGCCGCTACGAATTTATGAAAAACCAGCATGAAGATCTGGTAGCGGCACAGGCGGCGCTGGAAAAAATTATCGAGGAGCTCGATGAAGGAATGCGGCGTCAGTTCCGGGAAAAATTTGGTGAGATTCGCCGCGAGTTTGATAAAGTATTTAAGGAATTATTTGGAGGCGGAACGGGTACGCTGGAGCTGTCGCAGGAAGAAGATATTCTGGAGGCAGGCATCCAGATTATTTCACAGCCGCCGGGCAAAAAACTGCAGAATATGATGCAGCTCTCCGGTGGGGAGAAAGCATTGACGGCGATCGCACTGCTTTTTGCAATTCAGAACTTAAAACCGTCGCCATTCTGCCTGCTTGATGAGATTGAGGCGGCACTCGACGATTCCAACGTAGACCGGTTTGCCGGGTACCTGCATAAGCTGACGCGCTACACGCAGTTTATCGTCATCACCCACCGAAGAGGCACGATGGTGTCGGCAGACCGCCTGTATGGTATCACGATGCAGGAAAAAGGTGTGTCCACGCTGGTATCGGTCAGCCTGATCGAGGCGCAGATGGAGCGGGAAGAGGAAAAAGCAGAATTATAATTGCAAAAAAGAGTTCAGAAATAGAAAAGGAGGCGCAGCCATGGGAGATAAGAAAAAGGGTTTTTTCGGCCGTCTGGTAGAAGGGCTGACGAAAACGAGAGATTCCATTGTAAGCGGAATTGATTCCGTATTCAGCGGTTTTTCCGCGATCGATGATGATTTCTATGAGGAGATCGAAGAGACGCTTATCATGGGCGATCTAGGTATCCAGACGACGATGGCGATCGTCGAGGATCTCCGGAAAAAGGTAAAAGAAAACCACATCAAGGATCCGGCAGAGTGCAAGGATCTTCTGATTGCCAGCATCAAGGAACAGATGGATCTGGGCGAAAATGCCTACGAATTTGAAAACCGCAAGTCGGTTGTGCTGGTGATCGGCGTCAACGGCGTCGGGAAGACGACCTCGGTCGGCAAGCTGGCGGGTCAGTTAAAGGATCAGGGCAAGAAGGTCATTCTGGCGGCGGCGGATACATTCCGTGCGGCAGCGATTGAGCAGCTGACGGAGTGGGCAGGACGCGCGGGCGTTGAGCTGATCGCCCAGCAGGAAGGTTCTGATCCGGCAGCTGTTATCTACGATGCGATCGCGGCGGCAAAATCAAGAAATGCCGATGTGCTGATCTGCGACACGGCAGGTCGTCTGCACAACAAGAAAAACCTGATGGAAGAGTTAAAGAAGATCAACCGGATCATCGACAAAGAATATCCGGACGCCTACCGTGAGACATTGGTTGTCCTTGACGGAACGACCGGTCAGAACGCGCTTGCACAGGCAAAACAGTTTATGGAGGTGGCGGATGTCACCGGCATCATCCTGACGAAGCTGGATGGCACGGCAAAGGGCGGTATCGCGGTTGCGATCCAGTCCGAGCTTGGTATTCCGGTTAAATACGTCGGAATCGGCGAAAAAATCGACGATTTACAGAAATTCGATGCGAATGATTTCGTCAATGCACTGTTTAAGAGAAATGAAGCATTGACAGAGAATGAATAAAGCTAAAAATAGCTGAGCATGCCACGGCTGAAACTGGTTTGGCGGAGAACAAATCTGCTTAAGCCGCAGATTCAGATAAACAGGACACACCCGGCAGACTGTCTGGTCAGAGAACCGGCAAAAGCAGGGCGCATTCTGAGAAATACGGATAAATGGAGGAAAGACAATGAGTGAGACAATAAAGGAAGAGACAGCGGAGGCAGTACAGGCTGAGCCGCAGGGACTGACGCTGGAGAAATTCGAAGAAGCAACGGAGGTTGTCAGCAAGGTTATTTCCGAGACAAAATTGGTTTACAGTGAATATTTTTCGAATTTGACCGGCAATAAAGTATATTTAAAACCGGAAAATATGCAGTATACAGGTGCTTACAAGGTAAGAGGTGCATTTTATAAGATCAGCACCCTGAGCGATGAGGAGAAACAGCGCGGTCTGATCACCGCATCGGCTGGAAACCATGCACAGGGCGTTGCATACGCGGCAAAACTGGCTGGCTGCAAGGCAACGGTTGTTATGCCGACGACCACGCCGCTCATGAAGGTAAACCGTACCAGAAGCTATGGCGCAGAGGTGGTTCTTCACGGCGATGTATTCGATGAGGCGCTGGCATATGCAAATGAGCTGGCAGCGGAGCACGGATATACCTTTATCCATCCGTTCAACGATCTGGACGTAGCCACCGGTCAGGGAACCATCGCGATGGAGATCATCAAAGAGCTTCCGACCGTTGATTATATTCTGGTTCCGATTGGCGGCGGCGGACTCTGTACCGGTGTTGCAACGCTGGCAAAACTGCTGAATCCGAAGATCAAAGTGATCGGTGTAGAACCGGCAGGCGCAAATTGTATGCAGGAATCCCTGAAAGAGGGAAAAGTAGTGACTCTCCCGAGCGTCAACACAATCGCGGATGGTACTGCAGTTAAACGCCCGGGCGATCTGCTGTTCCCGTACATCCAGATCAATGTGGATGATATCATCACCATCGAGGATTCCGAGCTGATCGTGGCATTCCTTGATATGGTAGAAAACCACAAGATGATCGTTGAGAACTCCGGTCTTCTGACTGTGGCTGCTCTGAAACACCTGAATGTGAAGAAGAAAAAAGTCGTATCCATCCTGAGCGGCGGCAACATGGACGTGATCACAATGGCATCCATCGTACAGCATGGTCTGATCCAGAGAGACCGTGTATTTACCGTATCGGTACTGCTGCCGGATAAGCCAGGCGAACTTGCAAAAGTCGCAACCCTGATGGCAGAAGAACAGGGCAATGTCATCAAATTGGAGCATAACCAGTTTGTCAGCATCAACCGCAACGCAGCAGTGGAGCTGCGAATCACCGTTGAGGCGTTTGGTACGGATCACAAGAATAAGATAGTGGAAGCGCTCAAGGAAGCAGGCTACCGTCCGAAGCTGGTAAAATCCAAAAATATCTATGATGTCTAAGGTGGAAATGAAAAGCAGTGTAGATAGAGCAGACAGGGGAGAATTGAAATGAAGCGGGAGAAGTATGAGCCGGTGTTAAAAAATATTTCCTATTTTATAAAATGGGCGGAAGGCGCGATTGTGATTGGAATTGTGAGCGGCTGCATCGGCACGGCATTTGGAAAATGCGTCCTATGGGTGTCGGCATTCTTTCAGAGCCACCCGTGGATGGTCTTTCTGCTGCCGCTCAGCGGTCTTCTGGTTCTGGGCGTTTACCATGCGCTGGGAGAGGATAATAACCGGGGCACAAATATGGTGATTGAATCGATCTATTCGAACACAGAGATCAGTTTTGCGACTGCCCCGGCAGTCTTTGCAGGAACGCTTCTGACGCATTTGGGCGGCGGTTCTGCCGGACGCGAGGGCGCGGCGCTGCAGATGGGAGGAAGCATCGGAACCCAGATCGGAAAATGGCTGAAATTTGATGAGAAAGATAAGAAGATTGCGGTCATGTGCGGCATGAGCGGTGTATTTGCCGCCTTGTTTGGCACACCGATGGCGGCGGCGATCTTTTCGATGGAGGTTATCAGCATCGGCGTTATGTACTATGCAGCGCTGGTTCCGTGTGTCTTTTCTGCCTTTACGGCGGCGGCGCTGGCGAGATTCTGGGGACTGATGCCGGAGCAGTTTGCGATTGGTGCGGTTCCGGCGTGGAGTATTGAAACAGCGATCGTGGCTGTCGGTCTGGCGGCTGGCTGCGCGCTGGTGTCGGAGCTTTTCTGCATCGCGCTTCACACAACGGAACATCTCTACAAAAAATATCTTCCCTCGCCGGTCTGGCGGATTTTATCCGGCGCGGCGATTGTGATTGTTTTGACGCTTCTGACCGGTTCGACCCGCTACAACGGAAGCGGCGTCTCCCTGATTGAAAAATGTTTCGAGGGCGAGGGACTTCCATGGGATTTCCTGATAAAAATTCTCTTTACGACGGTTACGCTGGAGGCGGGCTTCAAGGGAGGCGAGATCGTGCCGACCCTGACGATCGGCGCGGCGTTTGGCAGTTTCTTTGCATTTCTCTTTGGACAGCCGGTCGGTCTTATGACCGCCTGCGGTATGCTGGGACTCTTCGTGGGAGTCACAAACTGCCCGATCTCAACGCTTCTGCTGGGCTTTGAGCTTTTTGGCTATGAGGCGATGCCGTTTTTCGTGCTGGTGATTGCAGTCAGCTTTAGTTTCTCTGGTTATTACAGCCTGTATGCGAGTCAGAAATTTATCTACTCGAAGACGAGGACGGAGTTTATTAACCGGAAGACGAATAAATAGGTGGAAAATGATCACCATGTTTTTGACTTTTGAACATCATAAA
>NZ_FR895114.1:38027-40505 GCF_000434655.1 Clostridium sp. CAG:43
ACACAAAAAAGGGTTCCAATCTATCTTCGGAACCCTAAAATGTCATGCTTTAAAGAAATTCATGAATCTACGTGCTCTATCATGATTTATTCATGAAAATCCTGCGGTTTCTCATCACGGAAATCGAGCAGGGCGCGCGGTGCAACCTGCAGAACACCTGCAATATCAAAGAGACTCTCTAAGGAAAGACTCGTTTTCATGTTCGGTGCCTCGATGTTGGATATATGAGTCCGGCTTAAATCGGTCGCCTCTGCTAAAGCCATCTGGCTCATGCCGCGGAGTTTGCGGTAATAAGCGATGTTGAGACCTATCTGACGGTAATATTTTTCATAACGGTTTGTCTGCTGCTTGTTAATTTGTTTTTGATCGATTGCTGTCATATTTTTCAAGTGCCTCCCCGATCCGAAAGAATCATGTGTTATTGTTATTTCAGAGATAATAAATAATTACAACTGATATAACTATTGTAGCTGGAAATTGATTTTTATCAAACAATATAATGATTCAAATTTGCAATATTATAAAATGCATATCCAATAAAATAATGCACATACATGGATTGCACCCAGAAAGGTTCTTAAATAATGCACAGAAAAAGATTGCAGAGGATAAGTGCAGATAAATAATGAGAAGCTGGGGGCAGAATGAGAGCGGCGGGAAAAGGTGAAATAGAAAAAAAGTAAAACAGGCGCTAAAATTTGAGAAAAAAATGAAAAACAGGGCGAAGAATCCGTATACAGAAAGGCGTTTGGGGAAAAGGATGAAAGGATGCACAGGATTTACGAAAATTCTATCGCACATTCGGATTTTTTGTGGTAGAATATCTTTGATAAGGTGACGCGGCTTTTTACGGTCATCACAGATAAAATGTACATCAGAACGTACATATAGACAGGGAGAACCGAATTATGGAATTAAAGCGGGTATTACTGAAGCTGAGCGGAGAAGCGCTGGCAGGCGACAAGAAAATCGGGTTTGATGAAGCAACGGTCAAGGAAGTAGCCAGACAGGTTAAGACGGCGGTCGATGACGGAATCGAAGTAGGTATCGTGATCGGCGGCGGAAACTTCTGGAGAGGTCGCCAGAGCAATGCAATCGATCGGACCAAGGCGGATCAGATCGGAATGCTGGCAACGGTCATGAACTGTATTTACGTGTCGGAGATCTTCCGGAGCGAAGGCATGATGACACAGATTCTGACACCATTTGAGTGCGGCTCCATGACGAAGCTGTTTTCAAAGGACAGAGCCAATAAATATTTCTCAAAGGGTATGGTCGTATTTTTTGCAGGTGGTACAGGTCATCCGTATTTCTCAACTGATACCGGCGTAGCGCTGCGTGCGATTGAGATGGATGCAGACTGCATTCTTCTGGCTAAGGCGATCGACGGCGTATATGACAGCGATCCGAAGATCAACCCGGATGCAAAGAAGTATGATACGATCACGATTCAGGAGGTGATCGACAAGCAGCTGGCGGTCGTAGACCTCACAGCTTCCATCATGTGTATGGAAAATCACGTTCCGATGGCAGTATTCAGCCTGAATGAAAAAGACGGAATTGTAAATGCAATGCGCGGAAAAATTAACGGTACAGTGGTTACCGCATAACTAGGAGGATTTTATGCAGGAGAGATTAAAAGTTTACGAAGAGAAGATGAATAAGTCCTATGACGCACTGCTGAATGAGTATACATCCATTCGTGCTGGACGTGCGAACCCGCATGTACTGGACAAAATCAAAGTAGATTACTACGGCGCACCGACCCCGTTACAGCAGGTGGCAAATATCTCTGTGCCGGAGCCGCGTATGATTCTGATCCAGCCGTGGGAGAAGAAGCTCATTAAGGACATCGAGAAAGCGATCCTGACTTCCGATCTGGGTATCAACCCGAACAACGATGGAAGTGCAGTCCGCCTGATTTTCCCGGAGCTTACTGAGGAACGCCGTAAAGATCTGGCAAAGGATGTTAAGAAAAAGGGCGAGGGCGCGAAGGTTGCAGTCCGCAATATCCGCCGTGATGCAAACGATCTGTTAAAGAAGCTGGAAAAAGGCGGCGAGATCACCGAGGACGAGCTGGCAGATGGCGAGGATCAGATCCAGAAGCTGACTGACAAGATGATCGCAAAGGTTGATAAAGCAGTAGAAGAAAAAACAGCTGAGATCATGACTGTATAAAAATACAATAGAGTTTAAATGTAAAAATCAGGCTGCCTCAAGCAGGGCTGGCCGGCATTGCAGATGCGGATGGCCGGCTGGTCCTGTTTTCTGGCTATTAAGGGAATATTATGGAGGAAAACTGGATGGAAAGGGACATCGAAAACCTGGTAATTCCGCAGCATGTCGCCCTCATTCTGGATGGCAACGGCAGATGGGCGAAGAAGAGAGGTCTTCCGAGAACCGTAGGTCATAAACAGGGGTGTGTGACGGTTGAACAGACGGTTGAGGATGCAGCGAGACTGGGAATCCGTTATCTGA
>NZ_FR895114.1:40521-49167 GCF_000434655.1 Clostridium sp. CAG:43
TCTGACGGTATATGGTTTTTCAACGGAAAACTGGAAGCGTTCTGCTGAAGAAGTAGGGGCGCTGATGCAGCTCTTCCGTTTTTATCTGAAACGGCTTTTAAAGATTGCCAAGAAAAATAATGTAAGAGTCAAAATGATCGGCGACCGCACGCGATTTGACAGCGATATCATCGAGGGCATCAACCGCCTGGAAGACGAGACGGCGGCAAACACGGGCATGACCTTTGTGATCGCAGTCAACTACGGCGGCAGAGATGAGATCACGCGCGCGGTGCGCCATATGATGATGGACTGTCAGGACGGAAAGCTGGTGCCAGAGGACGTGACAGAGCAGACCGTTGCGTCCTATTTAGATACGGCGGGCATCCCGGATCCGGATCTTCTGATCCGCACCAGCGGCGAGATCCGCCTGTCCAATTATCTGCTGTGGCAGCTTGCCTACAGTGAGATTTATATCACGGACTGCCTGTGGCCGGATTTCAACCGCGACGAGCTTATAAAGGCAATTGAGCAGTTCAATCAAAGAGACAGACGCTTTGGCGGAGTCAAGGCATAAGGAGGAGTTGCCATGTTCAGAACGAGGCTGATAAGCGGGATTGTGCTTGTAGTACTCGCGATTTTACTGGTTACAAAGGGCGGTGTCCTTCTGTACTGTGTGACCGCCGCGATCTCCCTGATCGGTATGTTTGAGCTTTACCGGGTTATGGGGATTGAGAAAAAAGCGCCGGGCATCGCCGGGTATCTGGCGTGTCTGGGATATTATGGGCTGGTGTGGTTTGAAGGGCAGCATTATGTGACGCTGCTTGCGATTGCAGCCCTGATGGTGCTGATGAGCATTTACGTGTTCACGTTTCCGAAATATGGGACAGAGCAGATTACAGTAGCATTTTTCGGCATTTTTTATCTGGGAATTATGCTTTCCTACCTGTATCAGGTGCGGGCAATGGCGGACGGAAAATACCTTGTCTGGCTGATCTTTTTAAGCTCCTGGGGCTGTGACACCTGCGCATACTGCGCGGGAATGCTCCTTGGAAAACACCGTCTGGCACCGGTTTTAAGCCCGAAAAAATCGATCGAGGGCGCCGTCGGCGGTGTGGTCGGATCGGCTCTGTTAGGCTGCATTTATGCGTATTTCTTCGGTGCGAAGATGGACGAGGTCAGCAATCCGATGGTGGCATGCGCGGTGGCGTGTGCGATTGCGGCGGTTATTTCCCAGATCGGGGATCTGGCGGCGTCGGCGATCAAGCGGAACCACAATGTCAAGGATTACGGAAACCTGATTCCGGGACACGGCGGCGTGCTGGATCGGTTCGACAGCATGATTTTTACGGCACCGGCGATTTATTTTGCACTGACGTTTTTACGATAAAACGAAAGCATGTATGAAAATACAGAAACAGGAGAATAAGAAATGAAAAAAATTGCGATACTTGGATCAACCGGATCGATCGGAACACAGACATTGGAAGTGGTCCGGGCGAATAAAGATATAGAAGTAACGGCTCTGGCGGCTGGCAGCAATATTGATCTTCTGGAGAAACAGATCCGGGAGTTTTCTCCGAAGATCGCGGCGGTCTGGAACGAGGAAAAAGCAAAAGAACTGAAAGACCGTGTGCGCGATCTGGATATCCGTGTCGAGAGCGGCATGGATGGACTTCTCGCAGTGGCAACGGAGCTGGGTGCGGAGATTGTGGTGACAGCGGTAGTCGGAATGATCGGTATCCGCCCGACGATCGCAGCGATGAATGCTGGAAAAGATATTGCACTTGCAAACAAAGAGACCCTGGTAACGGCCGGGCATATCATTATGTCGCTGGCAAAGGAGAAGCATGTCCGCATTCTGCCGGTGGACAGCGAGCATAGCGCGATTTTCCAGAGTTTGAACGGTGAGACGGGAAATAAGATCCACAAGATTCTCCTGACAGCGTCCGGCGGACCGTTCCGCGGATGGACGAGAGAGCAGATGAAGGGTGTGCAGGTCGAAGATGCGCTGAAACATCCGAACTGGACGATGGGACGCAAGATCACGATCGACAGTTCCACGATGGTAAACAAAGGTCTGGAAGTTATGGAGGCAAGATGGCTCTTTGGCGTGGAGATGGATCAGGTGCAGGTGGTTGTGCAGCCGCAGAGTGTGATTCATTCAATGGTAGAATACGAGGACGGCGCGGTGATAGCGCAGCTCGGCACGCCGGATATGAAGCTTCCGATCCAGTATGCGCTGTATTATCCGGAACGCCGCTTCCTGGCGGGCGACCGGCTGGATTTTGCAAAGCTGGCACAGATTACCTTTGAAGCGCCGGATTTTGAGAATTTCCACGGACTTTCCCTGGCATACAAAGCCGGACGGCGCGGCGGCACGCTTCCGACCGTGTTCAACGCGGCAAATGAGCGGGCAGTCCAGAAATTCCTCGATCGCGAGATCGGATATCTGACCATCACTGATATGATTGAGGCGGCGATGGAACACCACACCGTGAAAGAGAATCCGACGGTCGAAGAGATTCTGGCAGCAGAACAGGAAACCTATGATTTTATAGAGAGCAGGTGGTAGATTGGTAAGTTTGCTGGCGGCGCTGATTGTATTCAGCCTGATCGTGCTGTTTCACGAATTTGGACATTTTTTATTGGCAAAACGGGGCGGAATCTGCGTCGTTGAGTTTTCGCTCGGCATGGGTCCTAGACTTTTCAGTTTTGTGAAAGGCGGGACGCGGTACTCGCTGAAGCTGCTTCCGTTTGGCGGTTCTTGTATGATGCTGGGGGAAGATGAAGGGTATGATGCGCCGGGTGAGACGGAAAAAGGGAGTTCCTGCGATCAGAACCAGAGTCTGACAGATGGAAAAACGGATCGGCTCCTGCTGCCTCCGGGCGCAACGGGGACTTATTTTAATGCGGTTTCTGCCTGGACACGTTTTAAAGTCGTGGTGGCAGGACCTGTATTCAACTTCATTCTGGCGTGGTTTTGCGCCTTTTTCGTGATCAGCTGTGTGGGATTTGATCCGGCGTCGGTTGTCAGTGTTGAGGACGGCTATCCGGCACAGGAGGCGGGGCTGCAGGCGGGCGATACGATCGAGCGCTTAAATGGTACGCGCACCTATCTGTACCGCGATGTGCAGACGTATCTGCAGTTTCATCCGGGAAAGAGTGTCACGGTGGAGTATGTGCGGGATGGGAAATCTTACACGACGCAGATGGTTCCGCACTATTCTGAGGAAGCGGGACGCTATCTTATTGGAATCAGCGGTGGTGTTTACCAGAAACCGGCGTCCGTGATTCAGACGGTGCAGTATAGCTTCTATGAAGTGCGCTATTGGATCCGTGTGACGTTCAGCAGCCTTGGCATGATTCTGAAGCGGCAGGTCAGCTCGAATGATATCGCGGGTCCGGTGCGGATTGTGTCGATGATCGGCACGACGGTCAAGGAGAGCCAGAGCTACGGACTTATGATTGTGCTTGTCAATCTGGCCAATATGTGTATTCTGCTCAGCGCCAATCTGGGTGTCATGAACCTGCTTCCGATTCCGGCGCTGGACGGCGGACGGCTTGTATTTATCATTCTGGAGATGCTGCGCGGCAAGCCGGTTGATCCGGAAAAAGAGGGCATGGTCCATATGGCGGGCATGGCGGCGTTGATGACGCTGATGTTATTTGTATTGTTTAATGATATTAGAAATTTATTGTAATGATAATTCATTTGATTCAAAGGCATGAAAGATTCGCTCGAAAAAGGCCGGAAATTTTGTGTCGGAGAAGAATGGTTTGGGAGGAACGATATGGGATACCGGGACGAGACGAAAGTGGTGCAGATTGGAAAACGACAGATCGGCGGCGGCAATCCGATTCTGATCCAGTCGATGTGTAATACGAAAACAGAGGATGTGAAGGCGACCGTCGAGCAGATTCTGGCGCTGGAGCACGCGGGCTGCGATATTATCCGTGTGGCAGTGCCGACAATGGAGGCGGCTGCTGCCCTGACGGAGATTAAACGCCAGATACATATTCCATTGGTGGCGGATATTCATTTTGACTATCGTCTCGCGATCGCGGCGATCGAGTGCGGCGCGGACAAAATCCGTATCAATCCGGGAAATATCGGTTCCAGAGAGCGGATCCAGGCGGTGGTTGACAAGGCAAAAGAGTATGGCGTGCCGATTCGTGTCGGCGTCAACAGCGGTTCTTTGGAAAAGCCATTGGTAGAGAAATATGGCGGCGTGACAGCGGAAGGACTCGTTGAGAGTGCGCTGGATAAGGTTGCCCTGATTGAGCAGATGGGTTATGACAATCTGGTTATCAGCATCAAATCTTCGGATGTTATGATGTGTGTAAAAGCACATGAACTAATTGCAAAAAAGACTCATTATCCGCTGCATGTCGGTATCACAGAGGCGGGAACTGTGATTGCGGGCAATATCAAGTCAGCGGTCGGTCTGGGACTGATTTTGAGTCAGGGAATCGGTGATACGATCCGCGTGTCCCTGACAGGCAGCCCGCTGGAGGAGATCAAGTCTGCAAAGCTGATTTTGAAGACGCTGGGACTTCGTCGGGGTGGTGTGGAAGTTGTTTCATGTCCGACCTGCGGACGCACGCAGATCGATCTCATCAGTCTGGCAAACCAGGTGGAGACGCTGGTACAGGGATATCCGCTGGATATCAAGGTTGCCGTCATGGGCTGCGTGGTCAATGGACCGGGCGAGGCGAAGGAAGCCGATCTCGGTGTAGCCGGCGGTATCGGCGAAGGACTTCTGATACGCAAGGGCGAGATTATGAAAAAACTGCCGGAGAGTGAACTTTTACCGGCGCTTAAAGCGGAGCTTGACCGGATGGTGGAAGAGAAAAAAGCAAAGGAATGATAGAATGAAAACATTTCTGGAGGTATTTCCAGATTTACATATTGCGGAAAATGTGCGGGGACTGCTTGAAATGGTCGGGATCGAGAAGATCTCGACGAACCGTGACCGGAGCGTGATCCGCGTCTACATCGACAGCCCGCGCCTGATGCACAAGCAGAGTATCTACGATCTGGAAAAAGGCATCAAGGAGCAGTTATTTCCGGGCAAACGGGTGACGATCAAGATTTTGGAGAAATACCATCTGTCCAGCCAGTACACGCCGGAAAAACTCATGAATGTGTACCGGGACAGTATTTTGATGGAGCTGAAAAATTACAGTATCCTTCTTTATAATATGTTCCGTAAGGCGGAGATGGATTTTGAAGAAGAAGGATACCTGAAGCTGTCGCTGGAGGACACGATGATCGTGCGCGATAAGGCACAGGAACTGGTGCGGATTCTGGAGAAAATCTTTACCGAGCGCTGCAATGTGCCAATGGTTGTGAAGACTTCCTATCGTCCGGTTGAGAAGAAGAATACTGAGCCGGAGATCATCTACATGAAGCCGCAGGCGGCAGGCGAGAGTGGCGCGGCTGCCGGAGCAGCAGGTGCCAATGAGGCGTATATGGAACCGTCGGGGGCAGAACCTGTCTCTGGCGGTGTCGATTTGCCATTTGACGAGGGAAAGACTGTTTTAAAACCGGTTGGTAAGCTGAAAGCCGGGGGGAATCCGGCAGGAGGCAGAAACCAGGCAGGCAGCGCAAATGCTGGATCTGGCAAGGGCGGCGAGTACCGCCGTTCGGGCTATATGAAGAAATCCGACAATCCGGATGTGCTGTTTGGGCGCGATTTCGATGAGGAGGCGAGCCCGATCGAGGAGTTGGAAGGCGAGGTTGGGCAGGTTGTCATCCGCGGAAAGATCCTGACTTGCGAGCTAAGGGAGCTTCGCAGCGGCAACACACTGTTTATGTTTTCGGTAACGGATTTTACAGATACAATCGGCGTCAAGATCTTTGCACGGGAGGATACGCTGGATGATTTGAAGACGGCGACCAAGGCGGGACAGTTTGTCCGCATCAAGGGTGTTGCCAACATTGATAAATTTGATGGCGAGCTGACGATCGGTTCGGTTTCCGGCATCAAGAAATGCGAAGATTTCACCAGCAAGCGGATGGACAACAGTCCGGTCAAGCGCGTGGAGCTTCACTGTCACACAAAGATGAGCGATATGGACGGTGTTTCCGAGGTCAAGGATATCATCAAACGTGCCAAACAGTGGGGCATGGACGCGATCGCTGTCACCGACCACGGCTGTGTGCAGGCGTTTCCGGATGCGAACCATGCGGTTGATAAGGGCGAAAACTTCAAGATCCTCTATGGTGTTGAGGGCTATCTCGTCGATGATATGAAGGAACTGGCGGAGAATGAGAAAGGACAGACGTTAGATCACACCTGCGTTGTATTCGATATCGAGACGACCGGTTTCAGCCCGATCAAGAACCGCATCATCGAGATCGGCGCGGTGCGTGTGACGGATGGAAAGATTGTGGACAAATTCAGCACATTTGTCAACCCGGAAGTGCCAATCCCCTATGACATTGAACAGCTGACAAGCATCAACGACGGCATGGTAATCAGCGCGCCGACGATCGAAGAGGTTCTGCCGGAATTTCTGGCATTCTGTGAGGGGGCGGTCATGGTCGCGCACAACGCGTCGTTTGATATCAGTTTCATCAAAGAAAATGCGAGACGGCAGGGACTCACATTCCAGCCGACGGTTCTCGATACGGTTTCGCTGGCGCGTGTTCTGCTGCCGAACCTGAACCGCTTCAAGCTCGACACGGTAGCGAAAGAGCTTAAAATTTCCCTCGAAAACCATCACCGGGCGGTCGATGATGCGGGGGCGACGGCAGAGATTTTTGTCAAGTTTATCGAGATGTTAAAGGCTCGTGATATCGAAAATCTGACGCAGCTCAACGAACTCAGCAAAATGACGCCGGAAATGATCCGGAAGATGCCGACCTACCATATTATTATTCTGGCGAAGAATGATGTCGGGCGAATCAACCTGTACCGGCTGATTTCCCAGTCAAACCTGACGTATTTTGCAAAACGTCCGCGGATTCCGAAGAGTCTGCTGGCGAGCCACCGCGAGGGGCTGATTCTTGGATCGGCGTGCGAGGCGGGCGAGCTGTTTCAGGCGATCCTGCGCGGGGTTCCGGAGGAGGAACTGGGAAAAATAGCGAATTTCTACGATTATCTGGAAGTGCAGCCGCTTGGAAACAACGCATTTATGCTGCGGGATGAGAAAAGTTCGGTCAACACCTGGGAGGATCTGCAGGATCTGAACCGCAAAGTGATTGAACTTGGCGAACAGTGGAACAAGCTGGTCTGCGCGACCTGCGACGTACATTTCCTCGATCCGGAGGATGAGATCTACCGCCGTATCATCATGGCGAGCAAGGGCTTTAAGGATGCAGACGATCAGGCACCACTGTATCTGCGGACTACCGAGGAAATGCTGGGGGAATTTGAATATTTAGGCAGTGATAAGGCGGAGGAGATTGTTATCACAAACACGCGCAAGATCGCGGCGATGTGCGAGCGCATTTCCCCGGTACGCCCGGACAAGTGTCCGCCGGTTATTCCGAATTCGGATGATACGCTGCGTACCATCTGCTACAACCACGCGCATGATATGTACGGCGATAAGCTGCCGAAGGTGGTAGTCGATCGGTTGGAGCGTGAACTTCACTCGATCATTTCCAATGGATTCGCCGTTATGTATATCATCGCGCAGAAGCTGGTTTGGAAGTCGAATGAGGATGGATATCTGGTTGGTTCGCGAGGATCCGTTGGTTCCTCGCTGGCGGCGACGATGTCTGGTATCACGGAGGTAAATCCGCTGAGCCCGCATTATTACTGCCCGAACTGCCATTATTACGATTTTGATTCAGAAGACGTAAAGAAGTTTTCGGGTATGGCGGGCTGTGATATGCCGGATAAGATATGTCCAAAGTGCGGAAAACCGCTGAAAAAAGACGGGTTCGACATCCCGTTTGAGACGTTCCTGGGATTCAAGGGCGATAAGGAGCCGGATATCGACTTAAACTTCTCCGGCGAGTACCAGAGCCGGGCGCACAGCTATACGGAGGTCATCTTCGGAAAAGGACAGACCTTCCGTGCGGGGACGATCGGTACGCTGGCGGATAAGACAGCGTATGGTTTTGTGGCGCATTATTATGAGGATAAGGGAATCCGTAAGCGCCGGTGCGAGATTGAGCGCATCGTGTCCGGCTGCGTAGGCGTGCGGCGTACCACCGGACAGCATCCGGGCGGTATCATCGTACTGCCCCTCGGAGAGGAGATTGACACGTTTACACCGGTGCAGCACCCGGCGGACGATATGACGACACGTACCGTCACGACGCATTTCGATTACCACTCGATCGACCACAACTTGTTGAAACTCGATATTCTCGGACACGATGATCCGACCATGATTCGTATGCTGCAGGATTTGACGGGACTCGACCCGGTTAAGGATATTCCACTGGATTCGAAGGAGGTCATGAGTCTCTTCCAGAACACGGAGGCGCTCGGTGTCACGCCGGAGGATCTCGGCGGCTGTAAGCTCGGGGCGCTTGGCATTCCGGAGTTTGGTACAGACTTCGCGATGCAGATGTTGATCGATGCCAAACCGAAATATTTTTCGGATTTGGTGCGGATTTCCGGTCTGTCCCACGGTACGGATGTATGGTTAGGAAACGCGAAAGACCTTATCCTGAGCGGACAGGCGACGATTCAGACGGCGATC
>NZ_FR895114.1:49174-53598 GCF_000434655.1 Clostridium sp. CAG:43
GATTCAGACGGCGATCTGTTGTCGAGACGATATTATGATTTATCTGATTCAGAAAGGACTCGAAGAGGGACTCTCCTTCACTATCATGGAGTCTGTCCGAAAAGGAAAAGGACTGAAACCGGAGTGGATTGAGGAGATGAAAGCTCACGATGTGCCGCAGTGGTATATCGATTCCTGCCTGAAAATCAAGTATATGTTCCCGAAGGCGCACGCGGCGGCTTACGTTATGATGGCGTGGCGTGTGGCGTACTGTAAGGTGTTTTACCCGCTGGCGTACTATGCGGCATATTTCAGCATCCGTGCGAGTGGATTTACCTACAAGCTGATGTGCCAGGGGCGCGATAAGCTGGAGTATCATCTGGCGGAATACAAGAGCCGGTCGGATTCTCTTTCCAAGAAAGAGCAGGACACGCTGCGCGATATGCGTATCGTACAGGAAATGTACGCGCGCGGATTTGAGTTCATGCCGATCGATATTTACCGGGCAAAAGCCCGCAATTTCCAGATCATAGACGGAAAGCTGATGCCGTCGTTAAGCAGTATCGACGGACTCGGTGAGAAAGCGGCAGACGCGATTGTTTTTGCGGCGGAGGACGGAAAGTTCTTGTCGAAAGAGGACTTTATCAACCGTACCAAGGTTACGAAGACGGTGTGCGATCTGATGGCAGAGCTGGGAATTCTGACGGGGCTGCCGGAGAGCAATCAGCTTTCGCTGTTTGATATGGTGATGTAAAAGAGCCGTACTAAAAAATGGGCTCAATTACTATATAATTATTTAAAAATAAACATATGAAGGAGAAGAAAAATGAAACGTTCAATGGAAACAACGTGCATCCAGGGCGGATGGCAACCGAAAAATGGCGAGCCGAGAATTCTGCCGATCTACCAGAGCACGACCTTTAAGTATTCAACCAGTGAGCAGATGGGAAGACTCTTCGATCTGGAGGAAAACGGATATTTTTATACCCGTCTGGCAAACCCGACCAATGATGCAGTCGCAGATAAGATCCGTGAGCTGGAGGGCGGCGCGGCAGCAATGCTGACATCCTCCGGACAGGCGGCAAACTTTTATGCGGTATTTAATATCTGTGGCGCGGGCGATCATCTGGTCTGCTCGGCAACCGTATACGGCGGCACATCGAACCTGTTTGTCGTTACGATGAAAAAAATGGGCGTCGATGTTACGTTAGTTGACCCGGATGCGCCGGAAGAGGAGATCGAGAAGGCGATCCGCCCGAACACAAAGTGTATCTTCGGTGAGTCGATCGCAAACCCGGCTCTGGTAGTGCTGGATCTGGAAAAATTTGCCCGGATTGCACACAGAAATGGTATTCCATTTATTGTAGATAATACGTTTGCAACTCCGATTAACTGCCGTCCGTTCGAGTGGGGCGCAGATATTGTAACGCATTCTACTACAAAATATATGGATGGACATGCGATGACCGTCGGTGGCTGTATCGTGGACAGTGGCAACTTTGACTGGGAGGCACATGCAGACAAATTCCCGGGTCTGACGACGCCGGATGAGTCTTACCACGGCATTATTTACACGAAGAAATTCGGTAAGGCGGCTTATATCACCAAGGCAACCGCACAGGTAATGCGTGACCTCGGTTCCATCCCGTCCCCGCAGAATTCCTTCTTATTGAATATCGGTCTGGAGACGCTGCATCTGCGTATGCCGCGCCATTGTGAGAATGCACAGAAGGTAGCAGAGTATTTACAGAGCCGTGAAGATGTGGCTTGGATCAATTATCCGGGACTTGAAAATGATAAATACCATGCACTGGCGCAGAAATATATGCCGAACGGTACATGCGGCGTTATTTCTTTCGGCTTAAAGGGCGGTCGTCAGGCAGCTGGCGAGTTCATGGATAAGCTGAAACTGGCAGCCATCGTAACCCATGTTGCCGATGCGAGAACCTGCGTTCTGCATCCGGCAAGCCATACTCACCGTCAGCTCTCCGATGAGCAGCTCAGGGAGGCAGGCGTTGATCCAAGCCTGATCCGTTTGAGTGTCGGAATTGAGAATGTGGATGATATCATCGAGGATATCCGTCAGGCGCTGGAGGACTAAAATGCCAGGAATGGCGATATAACAGCTTTATGCCGGGTATCCGTGAGATGTTTCAATGCGGTTGTTAAAATGAGCGCTTACAACGACAGGTCAGTCGGGATGACACATAAATCTGTGTCAGTCTCCGGCTGACATCTTGTTTTATTTGCAAAAATCTGCCATACTATGAGAGATGGCACTGTAGTTTTCAATGATACGGCAGGTGCCTGATGAATGAGGCAGAGAAATGGACTGGTAGAAAATGGAGAAAATACTTAAAAAATTGAAAAAACTGCTGCGTCTGATTTTCGGGCGTACCACGCTGGGAACGCTGTTTCTGCTGATACAGATTCTTGTGCTCTTTGCCGGGTTTGACTGGTTTAGAGAGTACCTGATCTATATGTACGGTGGATCTGCGATGCTCAGTGCGCTGGTTTTGATCTATATTATCAGCGATGAGGGAAACAGCACGATCAAGTTGTCCTGGGTAGTGCCGATATTGATATTTCCGGTGTTTGGAACGCTGTTTTATCTGTTTTTGACGCTGCAGCCGGGCACGCGCCGCATTAACCGGCGGATCGAGGAGGTTGGGACAAAACTTCGTCCGTACCTTTTACAGGATCCGGAGGTGCTGGCACACTATGAGAGCATCAGCGCCAGCGGCGGCAATCTCGTCCGCTATATGAACCAGTACGGACGTTTCCCGGCGTATGAAAATACGGGGGTACGCTATTTCCCACTGGGAGATGATATGTTTCCAGTATTATTGGAAGAACTCAAAAAAGCGGAACATTTTATATTTATGGAATATTTTATCGTAGAACACGGAGTGATGTGGGATGCGATTTTACAGGTGTTAGAGACGAAGGTCGCCGAGGGCGTGGAAGTCCGGTTTATGTATGACGGCATGGGAAATCTCTTCACGTTGCCGCACGGCTATGAGAAAGCGATGCAGGAGAAAGGTATCCAGTGCAAGATTTTTGCGCCGGTGCGTCCGGCTCTCTCGAGTTACCAGAATAACCGCGATCACCGGAAAATCTGTGTGATCGATGGTCATACCGCGTTTACCGGGGGCGTGAACCTGGCAGATGAATATATTAACCAGCGGGTACGCTTCGGACATTGGAAGGACACGGCGGTCATGCTCAAGGGAAAAGCTGTAGACAGTTTTACAATGATGTTTTTGCAGCTCTGGGATGTGACGGAACGGGATGCGGAAGAATATCGCCGTTTTCTGTGTCCGGAGACATTTCATATGCCGGAGGGCATGGACTATGGCGGCTTTGTGATGCCATATGCGGACAGCCCGCTCGACGGGGAAAATGTCGGCGAGTCGGTGTACCTCGATATTTTAGGGCGTTCACGCCGGTATGTGCACATCACGACTCCGTATCTGATTCTCGACGATACGACGCTGGCGGCGCTCAAGTTTGCGGCAAAGCGCGGCGTGGAGGTCATTATTATCATGCCGCATATACCGGATAAGTTATATGCGTACCTGCTGGCTCGCAGCTATTACGCGGAGCTTCTGCGGGCTGGTGTCCAGATCTATGAATACACGCCGGGCTTTATCCATGCGAAGATGTTTACGAGCGACGATGAGAAGGCGGTGGTCGGAACGATCAACCTTGATTTCAGAAGCCTGTATCTGCATTTTGAGTGCGCGTCCTATTTCTTCCGCAATGCGGTTGTGATGGATGTGGAAGAAGATTTCCAGAAAACACTTGCAAAGAGCGAGCGGATTACTCTGGAAAACTGCCGGAAGTATCCGTTTATCCGGCGGTTTGCGGGGAAGGCACTGCGGATTCTGGCGCCGCTTATGTAGAACTTCAAAACGAGAGATATGGCATATTTATGTTTTCTTGAATGAAAAACAAGGATAAATAAGCAAAAAATGTGAGAGCAAATGACGAACAGGGAGAGATAAACGTATGGAATGGCACGATGGAAGACACCGCTGCCGCTGGGCGAATCCAAAGAATGAATTGTATATCCGTTACCACGACGAGGAGTGGGGAAAGCTGGTTCGGGATGATGCGAAGCTCTTTGAGATGCTGATCCTTGAATGCTTTCAGGCAGGGCTTTCGTGGGAGTGCATCCTCAATAAGCGGGAGGCGTTCCGCGCCGCGTTCGATGAATTTGACCTGGACAAGGTGTGCGGTTACGACGAGGCGAAGGAGGAAGCACTCCGGACCGCCCCGGGAATTGTACATAACCGGCTGAAAATTCATGCCGCTGTCACGAATGCACGGATATTCCGGGAAATTCAGAATGAATATGGGAGTTTTGACGCGTATCTGACTCACTGGACAGGAGACGCGGTGATTCATGAGACAGGCAAGGTCAGCTCGCCGCTCTCAGATGC
>NZ_FR895114.1:53611-54567 GCF_000434655.1 Clostridium sp. CAG:43
TCTCAGATGCAGTGTCGGCAGATCTCAAAAAGCGTGGGATGAAGTTTGTCGGGACGGTGATTATTTATTCGTATCTGCAGGCGGTCGGGCGGATTGAGTCGCATGAGGATGGATGCTTTCTGGGATATAAGATGTAAAATAACAAGATGGCAGGTGCAGGGAAACGGGCGTGCCAGGGTTTTTGTTTCATAGGAAATTACGTCCTATGAAACAAAAAACGCTCCGCGAGGATGCGCACTCGCGCGAAGCAGAAACATGTCGCAAGCGACCGCGCGAGACGCCGAAGCGATCGCGCTTGGCGCGAGAATGTGCCAAGGCACATTCTTTTTCACGGGAGGACGGAGCGATGGATTCCGAGAATGCGAATAAGAGTAAGAAGAAAAAGACTTCAAACATAATACAGATCTGCATCGGCGTGCTGGCGGTTGTGCTGGCGGCACTGATTATCGTGATGATGGGAATTGTCTCCAGTATTCAGGGAACGGCGCGTGTGGTCAATTATGCGGGACTGGTGCGCGGAAAGACGCAGCGTATCATTAAATTGGAAATTTCCGGTCAGCCGGAGGATGGTATGATTCAGGATATTGAGGCCTTCGTCGACGGTCTGCGGAATGGCAATGGCGAACTGGGACTGGTGCGCCTTGATGACGGGGCGTTTCAGAGTAAGATGCAGGAGTTGGAGGAGTACTTTGCCGCGCTTCACTATGAAATCCTGCGTGTCCGGGAAGTCGGCTATGAGAATACAGAGATCATTGATAAGAGCGAGCGGTTCTTTGAAATCTGTGATGAGGCGACGGGACTGGCGGAGGCGTATTCCCAGCGGAAGGCATCCTCGCTGACGGTAATTGAAAAATATATCACGATTGATATTATTGTTCTGATGCTTCTGATTGGATATGAATTTATCAAGGCGGTGCGCTTTGCGGCGATGAACCGTGCGCTGCAGAAAAAGGTGT
>NZ_FR895114.1:54596-55161 GCF_000434655.1 Clostridium sp. CAG:43
GGCGACCGGACTTCCCAATAAGAATAAATGCGAAGAATTGCTGGATGATCCGGAACCGGCGGCAGAGAATGTGGGAGTATGCAGTTTTGACCTGAATAATCTCCGCCGAATCAACAACAGCATGGGGCATGAGGCGGGGGATGCCTATATCAGGCGGTTCGCCGTCTGCCTGCGCGCGTCCATGCCTGCGGAACAGTTCGTAGGGCGGGACGGCGGCGATGAATTTATTGCCGTTACGCGTGGTCTGGATGAGGAGGCCATGCGGGAATGCCTCACCCATGTGCGGGAGGCGATGACAGAGGAGTCAAAGGGATATCCGGATATGCCGCTCAGCTATGCGGTCGGGTATGCACTTGCCAGTGATTTTCCGGGCAGCACGATGAGGGAGCTTTTCAGTTTTGCCGATAAAAATATGTATATCAACAAAAACCATGTAAAGCGCGAGGAAGCGGCAGCGGAAAAACGGCTGGATTTCCACCTGCTCAAGCTTTTAAACCGGTACGGGAGAAACTTTTCGGATTGTCTCTACTGCGACGCGCACATGGATACCTACCGGGCACTCCGT
>NZ_FR895114.1:55167-57429 GCF_000434655.1 Clostridium sp. CAG:43
CTACCGGGCACTCCGTGCCAGTGCTGATTTCTTTTTGGCGTCAGACGGAAGCTATTCCGGTGCGGCGGAGCAGATAGCAGCGGAACGGGTGGCTCGTGCTGACCGCGCCCACATCCGCCAGAGCCTGCAGGTTTCAGAGCTTTCCGGGAAGCTGCAGGCGGAGGGAGATCTACTCGAATTGCAGTATGACACGAACGGTCAGGGACTCTACAGCCGCCTGACGCTGATCCCGGTAGATTGGGATGAGGAAGGAAAGCTGCATCATTTCCTGCTGGCATTTGAGACGATCCGGAAAAGTTCAGAAGGGCGGGCAGATGCGAAGGAACAGCTGACGCTTTATTATGAACAGCTCAAACAGTCGATTCTGGAAAATGACAGCTATGTGGATGCACTCCTGGATCTGTCGGATATGATATATACAGTTAATTTGACAAAGGATATTCTGGAGAAGAGTGTTGTCTTGAATGGAAAAGACGAGGAATGCCGGGAGCTATTTATGGACTATCCGCTGCCGTGTTCTTACCGTGATTATTGCAGTGAATATATGAAGATGGTTACCCAGGAGACCTTGGGAAGCTATCGTCTGGCAGATGATCCGGCTAAGCTGTTGAAGCGGTTTGAGGCAGGGGAGAAACATATTTCCGTGGAATACTGTATCCAGGAGGAAGATGGCACGATCTGCTGGGTACAGAAAACAGTTCTGATGACGCAGACGATCGTGTTTGATACGGAGCTTTCTTGTGAGATGCCGGTGGTTCATGCGATCATTCTTCTGCAGGATACGTCGCAGATGCACGCGCGGGATGAACAGGAGCACGCGCGCCTGCAGGCGGCATTTGATGAAATGCGGACGGCAAACCGGGCGAAAACAGATTTCTTAAGCCGCATGAGTCACGATATCCGGACACCGCTCAATGGCATTATCGGGCTTTTGAAAATCGATGAGACACATTTTGAAGATAAGGAGATGGTGATGGAAAATCACCGGAAAATGCAGGTAGCGGCGGGGCATCTGCTGTCCCTCATCAATGATGTGCTGCAGATGAGCAAGCTGGAAGAGGGAAAGATCATTCTGGCACATGATTATATTTCATTGGAAGAGATGACGCGCGATATCGTGAGCATTATCATCGAGCGCGCGGTAGATGCGGGCATTCAATGGGAGTATGATAGAAGGGAAGCGGAGATTCCGTATCCGTATATTTACGGCAGCCAGCTCCATCTGCGCCAGATTTTCCTGAATATTTATGGAAACTGCATCAAATACAATCGTCCGGGCGGAAAAATCAGTACCAGGGTGGAGGCGCAGGATGTACGGGACGGCTGGTGCGTCTATAGGTGGACGATCTCGGACACGGGAGTTGGCATGAGCCAGGAATTTCTGGATCACATCTTTGACCCGTTTGCACAGGAGAAAAATGATGCGCGCAGTGTTTATCAGGGAACTGGGCTTGGAATGACGATCGTCAAAGGGCTGATTGAACAGATGCACGGAAACATCGAAGTGACGAGTGAGGTCGGCATTGGAACGACGTTTGTGGTGGAAATTCCATTTGAGATTGCACCGCCGCCGGAGGAGTTCCCGGTTAAAGAAGCAGCGCCGTCAGGAGATATTCACGGTTTGAAGCTGCTTTTGGCGGAGGACAATGAGTTGAATGCAGACATCGCGGAAACACTTCTGACCGATGCGGGTGCCCATGTCACGATTGTGAAGAACGGGAAGAAGGCAGTAGACTGCTTTGAGGCGGCACCTCCGGGGACGTTCGATGCGATTCTCATGGATGTGATGATGCCGGTGATGGATGGTCTGGCTGCGACACGCGCGATCCGGGCGATTCCGCGGGCGGATGCAAGGCAGATTCCGATTCTTGCCATGACGGCAAATGCCTTTGAAGAGGATGCCAGGCAGTGCTTGGCAGCTGGGATGAATGTGCATCTGGCAAAACCACTGCAGATGGATAAGGTGCTGGCGGCGCTCATGGAGTGCTGCGGCAAAAAGAAGGATCTATAAAGTTTGGAAAGGTCGAAAAGGAACGCAGGCGGTACAGGTATGAAAGCAATCTCTATTTACACGATTACCCGAAATCAGAATACGGAATACCTTCAAAAGCTGGAACGACAGCTTTCGGGGCGGGATGTATTTCTGAAAATACGGGAATGGGAGCTGGACAGCATGAAAGCGCTTGTTTCGGAGTTGGAGAGACATATGCAGGCGGTGTACGCACTGCGTTTTTTCTATTCGTTTCAGATTCCGAGACTGGG
>NZ_FR895115.1:0-8393 GCF_000434655.1 Clostridium sp. CAG:43
GCACGTATGCGTGAACAGTAACGATAAATGCAGGAGAAAAGAAGGGAGGTCCGCCCTGTGAGCTATTTGGAAGATTTTGAGAAGACGCTGGCGGAGAAATGCCATCAGAACGAGCCGCCGTTCTGCCAGGCAGCCTGNGCCGTTCTGCCAGGCAGCCTGTCCGTTCCGGCTGGATATCAAGGGGCTGGAAGAAAAGTGGAAAAAGGGACGTTTCAACGCGGCGTACCGGACCTATCAGAATACGGTGGGATTTCCGGATATTGTGTCGAAGCTGTGCAGCCATCCGTGCGAGAAGGCATGTCTGCGTGCGAAGCTGGACGGCGGGATCGCGATCGGGCTTTTAGAGCGGGCGACGGTCGAGTACGCGAAGCGGAAGGCACCGAATGCGTATAACCTGCCGTCGAAAGGAAAAAAGATCGCGATCGTCGGAGGCGGTCTTTCGGGGCTTGGCTGTGCACTGCGTCTCTGCAATAAAAAGTACGAGGTAACGGTTTATGAGCGGGAAATGGTTCTGGGCGGTCAGGCGAGAAACCAGATGGATCCGGAGGAATTTGATGCGGAGATCGAGGCACAGTTCCAGTTTGAGGAATTTTCACGCCATCTCGGTGAAACGGTAGCGGATTTGGAGGCACTCCGGGCGGACTATGATGCCGTGTATGTGGCAACTGGGGCAGATGGCGCTGACTTTGGTCTGGAAATGGCTCCGGACGGCGCATTTGCAACCCGGACACCGGGCGTTTTCATTGGAGGTTCCCTGACAGGCGGCGACAGCATGAAGGCGCTGGCAGATGGGCTGGCGGTTTCGCTTGCGATCGAACGGTATCTGAAAACGGGCGGCATGAATGAGCCATTTCGAAAGGAAGGGACACTTTTAAATCTTCAAACGAATGGGATCGAGCGTGCCGATCGGGTGGTTCCGGCAAACGGGGAATCGTATACGGAGGAAGAGGCGATGCAGGAGATCACGCGCTGCCAGAAGTGTTCGTGTGATGCCTGTATGCGTGCCTGTGATCTGATGCGCCTGCATGAGAAAACACCGCGCCGCCTGTATGAAGAGGTTTACATAACAATTCATCCCGGCACGTTATCGCGTGATGGTACGTGGGCGACCAGGCTGATCAGCACCTGCGATCACTGCGGGCTTTGCAAGGAAGTCTGTCCGCAGCATATCGATTTCAGCCAGTTTCTGCTTGACAGTATGCGGGCAATGCAAAAAAAAGGCGCGATGCCGTGGCCATTCCACGATTTCTGGCTGCGCGACATGGCATATGCCTCCGGAAAAGCGGGGCTTACGCGGAAACCGGAGAATGTTAAGAAGAGTTCCTATGCATTCTTTCCGGGATGCCAGCTCGCCGGTTCGGATCCGCGCTATGTGACGCGGACGTATGAGTGGCTGCGTTCCAAAAAGCCGGATGCGGCGATCTGGATGACCTGCTGCGGTGCGCCTGCCGAGTGGGCAGGCGAAGTAGACATCCACGCGGCACATCTGGAGGAAATGCGGCGGCAGTGGAGAGAGCTTGGCGAACCGACAGTGGTTTTAGCATGCCCGAACTGCCGGAAGATGTTTGAAGAATACCTGCCGGAGCTTCCGGTTGTCTTTCTGGCGGAAGTGATGGAAGAGTGGGGCGTGGAGAAAGATGCTGCTTTGGAACCGGACAATGCTGAAAAGGGTGAAATGGAAGCAGGAAGTGCCCAGCAAGCGCAGTCGTATGCCTTGTTTGATCCCTGCGCCAGCCGCTATTACCCGGAATTGCAGGAGAGTGTACGCCATCTGGCGGATGCAGCAGGGATTACATGGGAAAATCTGCCGTATGACGGGAAAAAAGCGCGCTGCTGCGGATACGGCGGGCATATCGGGATTGCTTCTCCGAGCCACACAAGCTATATGACAACTTCCCGTGCAAAAGAGGAGGAACTGCCGTATGTGACCTACTGCGTCAACTGCCGGGAGTCCTTTGCCGGACAGGGTAAGGAGGCGGTTCATATCCTCGACCTGTTGTTTTGGTTAAATGGCGCGGGGCGCCCGGCGGCGACGGTGACGGAGCGCTGGCACAACCGCCTGGCGGCGAAACGGGAACTGCTTAAGACGTACTGGAATGAGACGATCGAAGAGGAAACACATATGAAATTAGAAGTTGAGAAGGAGCTGGAACGCAAATTGTCAGCGAGCCAGATTTTGATCGAAGATATGGAACAGGTCATTGAACACTGTGAGCGGGAAGACCGCGGCATCATCGACCCGGAGACGGGACATCGGATCGGGCATCTAAAGATCCAGCATATGACCTACTGGGCAGAGTACGAGGTGCTGCCGGACGGCGGTTATAAGCTCTGGAATGGCTACAGCCACCGCATGAATCTGGAAGGAGAGTGATGAGTATGCCGACGATCGATGGAGGCGGAAGAGATCAGCGGATCAAAGAGGCGTTGGAGAAAAAAGTTATCTGCCGCCGGTGTCAGGTGGAGATGGTGCCGAAATCCACATTTTTTGACTATCTGGGGCACAATTTCCACACCGAGATCCTGTGCTGCCCGAAGTGCGGCGAGGTATATCTGCCGGAAGCGCTGGTAAAAGGGCGTATGGCGGATGTGGAGAGAGAGCTGGAAGATAAGTAGATAGTAGATATAAGTATGATTCATGAGAGATGCTTTTGGATCTGAAAAGGATAGGTGAGACAGGCTGGCTGCGGGGATTTGCCATGTGTGAACATGAGAACACAGCCCATTTGCGGCTGGCTGCATCATGGGAGAACTGTAATGAATTGAGATAAGGGGATGAAAGACGATGGTAATGAACGTACAGGACAGAGGTGTCCTGCCGGAAGAAATGCGCTATACATACAGTGTCTGCCCGGTTTGTTTAAAACGCATTCCGGCAAAGCGGGAAGAGCGGGACGGGCAGATATATCTGGTAAAAACCTGCCCGGAGCACGGGACATTTTCCAGTGTAATCTGGAGAAATAAGCGCAAGTTTGCCGACTGGCGCGGGGAACGTCCGGCGGTGGGAGAAAATGAAAATCTAAATTGCCCGGCGGGCTGCGGTCTGTGTGCGGAGCACAGGCGCGCCACCTGCTGTACCCTGCTGGAGATCACAGCGCGGTGCAATATGAACTGTACCTTCTGTTTTGCGGAGCCGGACGGGACGCAGGATCTGTCCTTAGACACGGTAAAACGGTGGATCGACGATCTGACGGAGCCGGGAAAGACACTTTTGCAGCTTTCCGGCGGGGAACCGACAGTGCGGGACGATCTGCCGGAGATCGTGGCGTATGCGAAGCAGGTTGGCTGTAAATATGTGCAGTTAAACAGCAACGGTCTGCGCCTGGCGGAGGACGAGGCGTTTGTAAAGCGTCTGGCGGATGCGGGACTTTCGTTTGTATTTATGCAGTTTGACGGCGTGGACGATGCCGTATATGAAAAACTGCGCCGCCGCCCGATGCTGGAAGTGAAAAAACGGGCGATCGAGCAGTGCGGCCGGTATGGAATCGGCGTGACGCTTGTTCCGGTCATTGTTCCGGGCGTCAATACGGAGCAGATCGGGGACATCATCCGGTTTGCCATTCAGCGGTCGCCGTATGTGCGCGGCGTGCATTTCCAGCCGGTCAGCTATTTTGGACGTATCCCGGAGCTTCCGGCGGATGATGACCGCTATACGCTGGATGAGCTTCTGGAGGCGGTTGTCAGCCAGAGCGGCGGGCTTATCAAAGAGGAACAGATCGCGCCATCCTGCTGCGATCACCCGATGTGTGGGTTCCACGGGGATTTCATCGTGATGCCTGGGGATAAATTGATGCCGCTGACAAATTATAGTGGAAAAACCGAGGCAGAACCGGAGGGCGAAGGCTGCTGCTGCGGTCCGGATCCGGCGGAGAAGAACCGTGAATTTGTCGGACGCCGCTGGGAACGGCGCGATCTGGAAGAGACGTGCTGTTGTGGAGAAAGTCAGCCGGAAAAAGAAAGCTGCTGCTGCGATGCCAATGCAGATGCGTATCTGTTGGAGAAAGTACAGCCCGAACCAGGAAGCTGCTGCTGTGGCGGAACTCAGCCCGAACCAGAATCCTGCTGCTGTGAAGAAGAATCAGTTGACATAACAAATATGGAGGACTTCTTAAAGCGTGCAAAAAGCCACGGCTTCACGATCACATCCATGGCGTTTCAGGATGCCGGAAATCTCGATATCGAGCGCCTGCGCCAGTGCAGCCTGCATGTGTATAAAGACGGGAAGAAGATTCCGTTCTGTGCATACTACTTGTCTCCGATGGAAAGAGGCAGATAATAGAAGCGCAGAAAGGAGAGGTGCAAAAAATGGATACAAATGAGTACAGTCTCTGCCGACCGGGCGGATTTGCGCTGACGAGGCAGATGTTCCAGTTTGCGGGAATTGAGATACCAGAGGCGGGAGCGGCAGAGACGGAGTCTACAGACCCTGCAGTGCCGCTTCGCGTCATCGACATCGGCTGCGGAACCGGCGGCACGATGCGATGGCTTTCTGAGCATTGCCCGGGCTGGCAGATTTCCGGCTTGGATAAGAATCCGGATGTGCATGAACCTGGCTGGATAGAGACTGGATGTGCGGAGAAACTGCCATATCCAGATCAGACGGCAGATATCATTCTGATGGAATGCAGTTGTTCCAAAGCTGCGGAACCGGCGGCGGCGCTCCAGGAGGCGTACCGGGTGTTAAAGCCGGAGGGATGGCTTTTGATGAGCGATATGTATGCCCGGAAAAAAGAGCTTTTCTTAGACGGGATGCTGGGACGGCTGGAGTCCGCTAAAACAATCCGTGACCGGATAGCAGATGCGGGTTTTGCGCTTGCAAATATGCAGGATGTGTCTGGGACACTGGCGGAGTGGATTGGGCAGCAGATCTTTGATGGAAATCTGGAATCCGTCTGCGCGGCGCTGGGGGCGGAACGGAAGATTTTAAAAGAAGCGGGCTGCGGTTATTTTATTACAGCGGCGCAGCCGTCCGGGTTATGGCGGACACTTTCGTATGTAAAGGAGAAAAGTCCATTTTATCAGAAGAAATTTACATCCGTCTGGGGACAGCTTGGGGAAATGGCAGGTTCCGATGTACGGCTCGCGCCGGATTCGTTTTCATGGGCGGATTTCCGGACACTTCCCCTCACAACCTCGGAGGAACTGAAAGCGGAGCCGGAAACATTTTTATGTGTTCCAGCCAAGGAGATCGCGCGGATCATCACGCTGAAAACCTCCGGCAGTACAGGGGCACCGAAGCGCCTGTTTTTTACCGAAGACGATCTGATGCAGACGGCGGATTTCTTTGAAACAGGGATGCAGTACATGGTAAAGCCAGGCGATCGGGTCACGGTTTATATGGAAGGACCGGGATTTTTTTCGATTGGAGGACTTTTAAAAGAAGGATTGGGGCGCATTCAGGTGGAGACGAAGGTTCATGGACTGATTCACGATATGGAAGCGGCAGCGCGGGACGGCGAGGGGGCAGACTGCCTGATCGGTGTCCCAAGCCAGATGTATGCGCTGGCGGCCCATGCGCCGGGGCTCCGCCCGAAAACAGTGCTTTTAAGTGCTGATTATGTGCCGGTCAGCGTGCAGCGTTTTTTGGAAAAAACATGGAACTGCCGGGTCTTTACACACTGGGGGATGACGGAAACTGGTTACGGCGGCGGCGTACAGTGTGGGGCGCGCGCGGGTTACCATCTGCGGGACAGGGACCTTTTGATTGAGATTCTGGATCCGGAGACGGGACAGCCGGTTCCGGAAGGGCAATACGGCGAGCTGGTTCTGACAACGCTTCGGCGGCGGGGAATGCCGCTTGTGCGCTATCGGACCGGCGATCTGGGGCGGATGATTGCAGAACCGTGTGCCTGCGGATGTTTAAAGCCCAGACTTGATAAGGTTGAGGGACGGCTGGATGACAGCGTCCGGCTGTCCGGCGGCAAAGTACTTTCCATGCACCTATTAGATGAGCTTTTATTTGCCCTGGATGAGGTGGAAGATTTTCAGGCATCTTACAATGCGGCGCAGAAGCATCTGACGGTGGCTGTTATGAAGAAAGCGGGTTATGCAGATGCGGTAGGAAGCAGAGTGAAAAATGTCAAAGCAGCATTAACGGAATACTTTGGGAACTGCCTGACCGTTTCTGTGATAGAAAAAGAAATTTCCCCCTATATCGGTTCGGGAAAAAGGCGGCTGATCATCGAGGAAAAATGAAAAATGAGTGGTAAAATTCAATATCATGAAAAACTTGACGATAAGTTTTAATTGCAGTATCATAAAATTAAAAATAATCGAGAAATTTTGAAAAAAATCAGTAAAATTTGACAAGAACAAGGAGAAAAAAATGAACATAGCGATTGCATCAGAGACAGAGGAGATCGACGGACTGGTACCGGCGACTTTTAAGGAGAGTCCGTTTTTGATGATTATTGACGCGGACAAGAACCAGATTTTCCATGTCTATGGAAAACAGGATCCGGACAATCTGGTATTTGCGAAGAAGGTGGTAGAACATGACTGTGAGGCAGTCATCTGCGGACCGATCGAGAAAGAACCGTTTGAGATACTGGTAAAGGCGGGCGTGACCCGTTATCTGGGAAGCGGGCATACGGTTCAGAAGGCATATAGCTATATGAACCGTTATAAACTGGAGCTGATCCGCGACTACATCGGCGGACCGGGACCATTTGGACACAGCCATGATTTCAGCTGCGAGTGTGGGGAAGAAGAGGAACACGAGCACTAGGAAAGGACAGAATGCGGACGATTTATTTGATCCGGCATGGGAAGCCGGAATTTCCAGATGAACGGAAATATTGCATCGGGCGGACGGATCTGCCGCTTTCAGAGGAAGGGCGGACACAGATTCGGGTGCTGGGGGAGACATTTGCGGGACGCAGAATTGAAAAGATTTATACCAGCCCGTTAAAGCGCTGCCGGGAGTCAGCCGCGATCCTGCAGGAAGTGATTGACAGAAGTATTCCGATTGAGGTCGTAGATGGTCTGGCGGAGATTGACATGGGGGAATGGGATGGTCATTCCTTCGATGAAATCCGGGAACAGTTTCCAGCGGAGTATGTGGCACGAGGGGCAGATATGTACGATTTCCGACCGCCGCAGGGAGAGAGTTTTGCGGATTGTGCAGGGCGCGCCAGGACAACCTGGAATGAACTCCGGATGAAGAGCCGGGGCGATATTCTGGTAATCGGGCACGCGGGTTGGTTCCGGACACTGATCAGCGGCTGGGAGAAGCGGAAAAAGGCAGAACTTCTGCAGATTCCCTTTGGCTACGGACAGGTGTATGAAAGAAAGGATTATGTATTTGACGCCTTGATCTCGGCGGCGGGGCGATCCTCGCGGATGGGGGATTTCAAACCGCTCATGAAACTTGGCGCCCAGACGGTCCTGGAACGTGAGATACAGACGCTGCGGGCGTGCGGCGTACATGAAATCACGATCATTACCGGACGCCGGGCGGAAGATATACGTGCGGCGGCTGCGGGACCGGGAATCCATTTCATCCACAATCCGGCGTATGCGGAGACGAAAATGTTTGATTCCGTCTGCCTGGGGCTTTCCTATTATAAGGAAAAGCGGAAAACGGCAGGAAAAGAGACGCTGGATGGCATTTTCTTTTTCCCGGTGGATGTGCCGCTGTTTACGCTATTTACGCTGGAATATGAAAAATACCGGTTTGCGGAAGGCGATGGGGATGTCTATCTCCCGGAGTATGAGAAAACACCGGGGCATCCGCTCCTGATCCGTGCAGATGTGATCGAAAAACTGCTGCAGCATGACGGAACGATGGGGCTTAAAGGCGCCTGTGAACAGCCGGAAATCCGCCGGATTCCCCTGGATGTGCCGGATCCGGGCTGTGCGTTTGATGCGGATACACAGGAAGAGTTTCAGAAATTGCGTGATTGGGAGAGAAAACGTCCTGTCCCGGACAAAGAGGAGTGTGAACGTCTGCTTGCATGGTTTCACACGCCGGAGGCGACGGTGCGCCATAGCCGGGTGGTTGCGGAGCTGGCCGTGGAATTGGCAGATAGAGTTCTAAAGCATAGGGCGGAAACGTGTGTGGAGATGACATACAAAAGCCCCCCAATCGATAAATATAAAATCTACGCGGCGGCGCTTCTTCACGACATCGCTAAAGCATACCCCGAACATCCGGAGACAGGGGCGGGATGGCTGCGGCTTCTGGGACATACCGGGATCGCGGATATCGTTGCGGATCATATGGATCTGCCGGAGGAAAAGCTGGGATATCTGAATGAAAGCCTGATCGTGTATCTGGCGGACAAGCAGGTACAGGGAGAACGGCGTGTAACGATCGAAGAACGGTTTGCGGCAAAACGGGAGAAATTTAAGGATAACCCGGAGGCGCTGGCGGGCGTGGAACGGCGGTATCG
>NZ_FR895115.1:8463-26710 GCF_000434655.1 Clostridium sp. CAG:43
GAAAATTCTATGAAATTAATGAAAACAACTGAGGCAGTCGGACAGGTACTCTGCCATGACATGACGCAGATTATTCCGGACGTGACGAAGGACGCCGTATTCCGCAAGGGACATATCGTGCGTGAGGAGGACATCCCGGTACTGCTTTCGATTGGAAAAGATCATATTTATGTCTGGGAAAAGGACGATACAAAATATCATGAGGACGAGGCGGCGGACATTCTGCGCGGCATCTGCCAGAATGAGTATATGCGTGCAACCGATCCGAAGGAAGGCAAGATTGAGCTGATTGCGGAGTTGGACGGTCTGTTTCAGGTCGATGAAGAACGCCTCTTAAAGGTCAACAGCCTGCCGGAGATGATGATCGCGACCCGCCGGACGAATTTCCCGGTAAAAAAAGGTGATAAGTTAGCCGGAACCCGTGTGATCCCGCTGGTAATTGAAAAAGAAAAAATGGAAGAGGCGAAGAAGGCAGCAGGTTCAGAGCCGCTGTTAAAGCTGCTTCCGTATAAAAATAAGAAAGCGGGCATTGTGACGACCGGAAATGAAGTGTTCTATGGACGGATTGAGGATAAATTTGGCCCGGTCATCCGGGAAAAGCTTCAGGAATTTGGTGTGGAAGTTCTGGGACAGAAGATTATAGGGGACAATCCGGATAAAATCACGGAGGCAATTCAGGAATGGCTGGATCAGGGCGCCGATTTTGTTGTCTGTACCGGCGGCATGAGCGTCGATCCGGATGATACGACACCGAGCGCGATCAAGCAGACTGGGGCGGAGGTTGTCTCCTACGGCGCGCCGGTACTTCCGGGAGCGATGTTCTTGCTGGCATATACGAAGGACGGAAAGCCGATCATGGGACTTCCGGGCTGCGTGATGTATGCGAAGAGGACCATCTTTGATCTGGTGCTGCCGCGTGTGATGGCAGATGTGCCAGTGACAAAAGCGGATCTGGCGAAAATGGGCGCAGGTGGTCTGTGCTTAAATTGTCCAACCTGTATTTTCCCGAACTGCGGTTTTGGTAAATAATCGAGCCAGAGAGAGGCGATGAGGCAGCAACCACGATGGCACAACTGCGAAATGAGAAATGGATGGCTCATGCAGTATAAAAGAGAGGAAGTGCGTGATATGAATCTGTATGGGGAGATTCTGAAAAAACTGGAGGGGACGCCGTGTCTGGCGCTCGAGAGAAGCTTTGTGGGAGAAGAGGGAAATCTAGCAGATATGCGCTGTGAACTGAAAGAAGGCGCAGAGGCATCGGAGATTGGAAAAGAAGCCCTGACACAGGGGCAGCCGGTCTGTGGGCGCGCCGGAAGCAGTTGGAATGTGGCGGAACCATTTTTCCCGAAAGAGCGCCTGATTATTCTCGGAGGTGGCCATGTGGCTCTTCCGGTGGCAGAATTTGGCGCGCGCGTCGGATTCCTGGTAACTGTGGTGGACGACCGTCTTTCCTTCGCGAATCCGGGACGTTTCCCGATGGTGGAGAAGGTGATCTGTGATGACTTTGGACATGCAATTGAAGAACTCAAGATTCAGGAGAGTGACTATATCTGTATCGTCACGCGCGGACACCGCCACGATGCGGACTGCCTGCGGATGATTGGAAAAGGAAAAGAGCCGGCATATCTCGGCATGATCGGTTCGAGACGCCGCGTCGGCATTGTGAAACAGGAGCTTCTGGAAGAAGGCTATGCTCCGGAGCGGATGAGCCGTTTAAAGAGCCCGATCGGTTTAAAGATCGGCGGTGTGACACCGGAGGAGATCGCGATCTCGATTCTGGCGGAGATCATACAGGTAAAGCGCATGGATCGGGAAGACAAACGTGTGAAAAACCGTTCCGATCTGGATTTTGATGTGCTGAAACGCCTGGCAGAGGAGCCGAATGAGCCGAAAGCAGTGGTCACGGTGATTGAATCAAAGGGATCCTCCCCGCGCGGGGCAGGTGCGAAGATGATCGTCTACCGGGACGGACGGATTCTCGGCAGCATCGGCGGTGGCTGCAGCGAGGCGGCAGTGCTGGGCGAGGCGCGTTCCCTGATCGGAAGCGGCAGGTACAAAGTAGTTCATGTGGATCTGACCGGCGAGGCGGCGGAAGATGAAGGAATGGTCTGCGGCGGCATTATGGATGTGCTGGTGGAAGACTTTGCCACGGATCGGGAACCGTGTGACCGGTAAGGAAACCGAAACGGCGGCGTATTTGAATAAAAGCAGTTTCAAATACATGAAAAATTAAAAGATAAAAACAAAATATATGAAAAATTATTGTAATAATTTCATGAAAATAGACGAAAGGGTTTGAAAAGAAAAACGAAATAATTCATGGAAATAAAGGGCGGATGCAGAAAAACGACTCGTTATTTTTGAATGTATATAACGAGCTCGAACGTTGAATAAGAATCATAGTAAAGATTGACAAAAAAAGTGCTACGTGCTACTATTTGGTTAGTAAATATCATTATAATTTTCCGAAAATAACGGAAGAGTAAAAAACACATTGTTACGGTGTGAGAAATTGGAACGGGGAGGACGCCGGAAGCGTGTGTGTGAAATGAGGGAGGAACCAAGATATGAGAAAAACGTGGGCACTCGTATTGGCAGCAGCGATGGCGGCAGCATCCCTGACCGCATGTTCATCCAGCAAACCGGCTGAGACAGCAGCACCGGAAACGGAGGCAGAGGCAGCTGAGACAGAAGAGACCGAAGCAGAAGCAGAGGCAACCGGCGACCAGCAGGAGATTCTGGTAGCGGCAGCAGCCAGCCTTCAGTACGTTATGGAAGACAAGATTCAGCCGGCATTTGAGAAAGAGAATCCGGACATCAAGCTGAGTTTTACCTTTGACAGTTCAGGAAAGCTGCAGACCCAGATCGAAGAGGGCGCAGATGCAGACGTATTCTTCTCCGCAGCGATGAAGCAGATGAACGCGCTGGAGGACGAGGGACTGGTTGATGCAGATTCTGTCGTAGAGCTTCTGGAAAATAAGATCGCCCTGATTGTTCCGAAGGATTCCACACTGGAAATTACCGGTTTTGAGGATATCACAAAGGCAGAGAAGATTGCACTTGGCGATCCGGAGAGTGTTCCGGTTGGACAGTACTCCAAGGAAGCATTTGAGAACCTGGGTATGTGGGATGATGTAGAGGCTAAGGCAAGTTTTGGTACCAACGTAACCGAGGTTTTAAGCTGGGTAGCAGCCGGAAGCGCTGATGCAGGTATCGTATACCTGACCGATGCAACCACCAGCGATCAGTTTGACCAGGTAAAGGTTATCGGATATGCACCGGAAGGAAGCGTATCGAAGGTTATCTATCCGGTTGGCGTTGTAAGCGCAAGCATAAAGAAAGATGCAGCACAGAAGTTTGTAGATTATCTGGGAACCGATGATGCGCTCTCCTTCTTTGCGGAGTATGGCTTCACAGCAAATAAATAAGCCGGGAGCGATGGCTGTCTGGGATATGCAGCCGACTGTGTGGACAGAAAACAGGACGGCGAAGGACAGACAGTGAACCATGTATGGAATAAAATCCGCCGCAGAATGCAGGGTCCGTTGAAAACCAGGTGTTCTGCGGCAGTTTTTATCTCAGTCGAGAAGACTCCCACCTCTTCAGGTGGTGAGTAATAGCAAATTTGTCTCAGTGGGAGTTGGGTCTCACGGACGTTCGACTTGATTCACAGGAAAGGTGGAAGAAAGATGGACTGGTCTCCGATATGGATATCGATGAAAACAGCAACGCTGTCGATCATTATTACGTTTTTTCTGGGAGTCTGGATGGCGCGGCTGGTGGTATCGGCACGCTCTGAGAAAGTGAAAATGGTGCTGGACGGCATCCTGACGCTTCCGATGGTCCTGCCGCCGACGGTAGCAGGCTTCTTCCTGCTGATGATTTTCGGTGTAAAACGACCGCTCGGACAGCTGTTTCTGGAATTGTTTGGCGTCAAGATTGTATTTTCATGGGCGGCAACGGTGATCGCGGCGGTGGCGATCTCATTTCCGCTTATGTACCGGGCAGCGCGCGGCGCGTTTGAACAGGTCGATGTGACGCTTATCTATGCGGCTCGGACGCTGGGATTTTCCGAAAGCCGCATTTTCTGGAAGGTGATTCTGCCGTCGGCGATGCCGGGCGTCCTCAGCGGCGCGATCCTTGCCTTTGCGAGAGGACTGGGCGAGTTCGGTGCGACCGCGATGCTGGCGGGCAATATCGCCGGAAAGACGCAGACACTGCCGCTTGCCATCTATTCACAGGTGGCGGCTGGAAAAATGTCGATGGCATACCAGTATGTGTGGATCATCGTGGTGATTTCCTTCCTGGTCGTCGTGCTGATGAATGTGCTGTCGCGGCGGGATATGCGCGGACGCAGCAATCATAAAAAGAAAGATAACAGTGTGGAAGCGGGCGGTCAGGATGCAAAGGTTTCGGTGGAACTGTTTGCGGACAGGGAAGCGGATGCACAGAAGGGAGGCGCGCGATGAGCCTGCAGGCGGCAATCAAAAAGAGATTTTCCGGCTTTTCGCTGGACGTATCGCTTAACACCGATGGCGGCGTCATGAGCATTCTCGGCGCTTCCGGAAGCGGCAAGAGCATGACGCTCAAGTGTATCGCCGGAATTGAGACGCCGGACGAAGGGCGGATCGTGTTAAACGGCAGGGTGCTCTTTGATTCGGAAAAGCACATCAACCTGCCGCCGCAGAAGCGGAAAGTCGGTTATTTATTCCAAAATTATGCATTGTTTCCGAATATGACCGTAGAAACCAACATTGCAGCGGGGCTTTCGGGCAGCAAGGAGGAAAAACAGGAGGCAGTTGCCCGCATGATCCGTCTCTTTAAATTAGAAGGGCTTGAAAAAAGGTATCCGTCCCAGCTTTCCGGCGGACAGCAGCAGCGTGTGGCGCTGGCGCGCATTCTCGTCTATGAGCCGGATGTGATCATGCTGGATGAACCATTTTCGGCGCTTGATTATTATCTGAAGGAACAACTGCAGTTCCAGGTGCGCGAGGTACTCCGCGGGTACACGGGCGATGTGCTGATGGTCAGCCACAGCCGGGACGAGGTCTATCGGTTCTGCGAGAAGAGCATCATCTTAAACCGCGGACAGGTGGCGATGAAGGGAGAGACGCGGGCGATTTTCCAGAAACCGGAAAATGTCACTGCGGCACGCTTGACAGGCTGTAAAAACTTCAGCCGGATCCGGCGGATCGGCGAATATGAGGTGGAGGCGCTCGACTGGGGACTCACGTTTCAGACCGAAGAAGCGGTTGCCGCGGAGCATGCCTATATCGGCATCCGGGCGCACCAGTTTTACCCAGCGCGCGGCAGTGCGAATGAATTTACGTGCGAGTGGGGGGACACACTCTGCCAGCCATTTGAGTGGGATGTTTTGCTGCGTCCGGTGGAAAATGCAGGGGCAGCGGGTGACAAAGAAAATGCACTGGAACGCGAGGTGATCTGGTGGAAGGTAGACTATAAGCAGAGTGATTCACTAAACCAGTATCAGCGCGGAGACCGCGTCCGGCTGGGAATTGCACCGGGAGATATCATGCTTTTAAAAGAAGGTTAGAATGATAGAAAAGGGGATATGTATGGCAGATGGGAAAACAGGCGCGATTATCCTGGCGGCAGGGCGGTCGGCGCACATGGAAGAATTAAAGCCGATGCTCCGGATGGGGCAGACCACGATGATACAGAGGGAGATCGACACGATCCGGCAGGCGGGGATCTCGCCGATCGTCGTCGTGACCGGGTATCAGGCAGATGTGCTGGAACGTCATATTTCACACCGCGGTGCGGTCTGTATCCGAAACAAGCGGTATGAGACATCGCAGATGTACGGCTCAATCTGTATGGGACTGCGCCATATCCAGAAAAAAGCCGATCGGGTGCTGTTGTTCCCTGCCGACGTGCCGATGATCACGGCGGACACAATCGAGAAGATGGCGCAGGCGCCCGGAAGCATGGCAGTACCGGTCTGTCAGGGGAAAAAAGGACACCCGGTCATGCTGTCGAAGGAAGTGTTTGGACATATCTTAACGTACCGGGGCGGAAAAGGACTCCGCGGCGCAATGGATGCGTGGGGCGAAGGTGTCCGGGAGATCGAGGTTGAAGATCCGGGTGTTTTACTGGACACCAACACGAAAATGGACTATGAATCGCTGCTTGCCTACGAAAAAGACAGGCAGAAGCGCGGGGAGCTGGCATTTCAGGCGTCGATTTCGCTGAGCCGCGAGGAAGAATGCTTCAGCGCGCTGACGGCGGATTTTCTGGAGGCAGTTGCTGAGAGCGGTTCAATGCTCGGTGCCTGTCAGATCCGGGATATTTCCTATAGCAAGGGCTGGAAAATGCTCAAGATCGCAGAGGCGCAGCTGGGAATCCAGTTTTTAGAGCGCCAGACGGGCGGAAGCAAGGGCGGATTTTCTGTGCTGACGCCGGAGGGAAAGGCGTTTTTAGAAAAATTCCGCCGGATGGAAGCAGCAGTGCAGGCGGCAGCAGAAGCAGCGTTTGAGAAAATCTTTCTGGAGCCGGAAGAAGAGGAAAAGGAGGATACAGATGGAAGAGAAATTAACGCATTTTGATGAAAAGGGAAATGCGATCATGGTAGATGTAACGGAAAAGAAGATTACCAGCCGGACGGCGACGGCATCCGGCAAGATTCACGTCAATGAAGCTGTCATGAAGGCGGTTCTGGAGGGAACGGTTGCCAAGGGCGATGTGTTGGGGGTGGCGCGTGTGGCGGGAATCATGGCGGTGAAGCAGACCGCACACCTGATCCCGATGTGCCACACACTTCTCATCACGAAATGCAGCGTGGATTTTGAGGTGGATGAAAAAGAACTGACGATCAAGGCACTTTGTACTGCTAAGCTGGAAGGAAAGACCGGCGTCGAGATGGAGGCGCTGACCGGCGTCAGCGTGGCGCTTCTGACCATTTATGATATGTGCAAGGCGATCGACAAGCGGATGGAGATCGGAGAGATACATCTCGATGCAAAATCGGGAGGAAAGAGCGGGGAATTTGTGCGATGATAGACGGATACGGCAGAACGATCGACTACGTCCGGATCTCCGTGACCGATCGATGCAACCTGCGCTGTGTGTACTGTATGCCGGAGGAAGGCGTCGGCAGCATTTCCCATGAAGAGATCCTGCGGTTTGGTGAGATCGAGAGGGTCTGTCAGATTCTGGCAGAGAACGGCATTCAGAAAATCAAGCTGACCGGAGGCGAACCGCTGGTGCGCCGGAGACTGCCGGAGTTAGCAGCAGCGTTAAAACGGATTCCGGGAATCAAGAGCCTGACGATCACGACGAACGGTGTTTTATTAGAAGAAATGTACGATGCGCTGGCGGACGCGGGGGTTGATTCAGTCACGATCAGCCTGGATACGCTGGATGCGTCGGTGTACCGGCAGCTCACACGCCGGGATGAGATCGAAGCGGTCAGACGCGGCCTTCGGACGGCTATCCAGAAAGGCAGGATGCAGATCAAGATAAATTGTGTGCCGGTGCTTGGGATCGAGGAGCAAAAGCTTTTAGAGGTGGCGGAACTGGCGAAAAACCATAACGTGCACGTGCGTTTCATCGAAATGATGCCGATCGGCATGGGAACGCAGTTTGCCTTTGTGAAAGAAGATGCGTTGAAGCATGCGATGGAAGAGGCATTTGGAACCTTTACCCCGTGCGGGGACGTGGCAGGAAATGGTCCGTGCCATTATTTCGCAGTCCCTGGCTTTCAGGGGCGGATCGGTTTTATCAGCGCGGTCAGCCATAAATTCTGTTCCGAATGCAACCGGATCCGGCTAACCTCAGAAGGATTCTTAAAGACCTGTCTCCAGTATGACAATGGGGTAGAATTAAAGACCATTCTGCGTGGCGGCGGTACCGATGAAGACCTGCGCCGGGCGATCGGACAGGCGCTTGCGGAAAAGCCGAAGGGACATAATTTTGAGAAAAAGACGGAATTTACGGATCGGGAACACCGGGGAATGTCCCAGATAGGCGGATAAGCAGGGTGTTTGTGAGGATTATGGTTTCTGCGGTGAAAGTGTGAGCCGGCGGAATGTTACAAGTGAAATATCGTATATGAAATATGAAATCGGAAAATTTATGGATAAAGAAAAGGGGAAACAATCATGGGAAAAGTAATCGCAACGTGTACCAGTGAAATCAAAGGTGTTCAGAAGAAAAATGTCCATCAGGTCTGTCTTATCGAGGACTATGGAATCGAGGGTGACGCCCATGCGGGCAAATGGCACCGTCAGGTCAGCCTTCTTTCATATGACCGGATTCAGGAATTCCGCGCGCGTGGTGCGAAAGTCGAGGACGGCGCGTTCGGTGAAAATCTGGTCGTGGAAGGAATCGATTTCAAGACGCTCCCGATCGGGACAAAATTTAAATGCAACGACGTCGTGCTGGAATTGACACAGATCGGAAAAGAATGCCACCATGGATGCGCTATCTTCCAGGCGATGGGCGATTGTATCATGCCGCGCGAGGGCGTATTTACAAAGGTGCTGCACGGCGGCGTGATCAAAGAGGGAGATAATCTGGAGATTCTGGAAGAAGCGTAGGAAAGAGATCAAAGAGAGGTGGGAAACCAATGAGAGCAGCAATTATTACATCCAGTGACTCCGGGTACGCGGGAAAACGGGAGGACGTGAGTGGTCCGGTAATCGCAGAAATGGTGAGAGAGGCTGGTTATGAGGTGGTCTGGCAGAAGGTGCTGCCGGACGACCAGGCGATGTTGGAAGAGGCGATGAAGGAGATCTGCGATGAGGGAAAGGCCGATCTGCTCTTAACAACGGGCGGAACGGGATTTTCTCCGCGCGACGTGATGCCGGAGGCGACGCTGGCGGTCGCGGAACGGATGGTTCCGGGTATCCCGGAGGCGATGCGGGCATACAGCTTACAATTTACAAAGCGGACGATGTTAAGTCGAGCGGCAAGCGGAATCCGCAAACGCACGCTGATCGTCAACCTGCCGGGCAGTCCGAAGGCGGTGCAGGAGTGTCTGGAATACATTCTGCCGCAACTGGATCATGGATTAAAAATCCTTTTGGGGCTTGATGGGGAATGTGCTAGAAAGTAGGGAAAGCAGCAAAAACGAAGATGGAAAAACAGATATAATATATAAAACGATGTATGCTAATAGCGAGGACTTTCAAGTCCTCGCTATTTCAACGATGGTCAGCTCATTTGTGGCTGAATGGAATGACCACAAGAAATCTACTCCATTTAGTCATGAATGTTCAGTTCAGGAATTACTTACTCGATGCGGAGCATCCGATAGCCGATTCCGATGTGTGTTTGTATGTATTGCTGCCCGTCTTTTCCGCGTTCCAGCTTTTTGCGCAGGGTTGCCATGAACACCCGCAGAGAAGCGATATCGTTTTCCCAACTGCTGCCCCAAATCTGCTGCGTGATATAGGTGTGTGTCAGAACCTTACCAACATTTTTGGAGAGCAGGCACAGCAACTTGTATTCGATGGGTGTCAGGTGTAGCTCTGTGCCGTCAAGATATGCGCAGCCTGCCGCATAGTCGATTTTCAGCGCACCATTCGTAAAAATCGGAGAATCCTGCACGGAGTCTGTTTTCATCATCGACAGTCTCCGCTGCGTCACCCGCAGTCGTGCCAACAGTTCGTCCACGGAAAAAGGCTTCGTTAGATAATCATCCGCCCCAGCATCCAGCGCCCCGATTTTATCGGAATCCTCTGTTCTGGCGCTGATCACAATGATCGGCATATTCGACCACGACCGGATTTTTTGGATGACTTCTACGCCGTCCATATCCGGCAGCCCCAGATCAAGCAGTACAATGTCCGGGTTGTGAGACAGCGCTTCCATCACGGCACTTGCGCCGTTTTGCGCCGAAAGATACCTATATTCGTGAGTTTTTAGTGTCATCGTTATTAAATTTCGCACCGGGGTATCATCTTCTACAACGAGGATGAGCGGCTTATTCATTTAAGTTCACCTCACTAAGTGGTATTGTAAAGGAAAAGATGCAGCCATGCGGCGAATTGTCTTTCAACGTCATTTCACCATGATGTGCATGAACAATAGTTTGACAGAGCGTAAGTCCTAGTCCAAGACTTCGGCGGCTGTCGCCAATTGGATTGCCCCCAGTAAAGAACATTTCAAAAACACGTTCCTTCAGTTCATTCGGAATACCGGGACCGTTATCGCTGACACATATTTCAGCCATATTTTCTCGCGGGATTGCCGTGATCCAGATGTTCGAGCCAACTGGAGTATATTTGACTGCGTTATTCACCAGATTGATGAGCACCTGCATGATGAGTCCTGCGTCCATCCGTGCCAGCAACAGTACGTCTCCGCAATCTACTGCGATGTGATGTTCTGCCGCTCTTCGGTCAATATGCCTGAGTGCTTCCGATATGATGTCATCCACGACCTGATCAGAAAGGCGCAGCTTTACGCTGCCGTCTACAATTTTCGTAATGGAAAGCAAGTTCTCAACCAGTCCCGTCAGCCATTGTGCATCGTCATAAATGTCCGTAAAAATCTGTTTCCGTGTCTGCTCATCCAACACGTCATAGCTGTGCAGCAGCGTATCTGCGTTGCCGGAAATAGAGGTCAGTGGTGTTCTGAGATCATGAGAAATCGAACGCAAAAGATTGGCGCGAAGCTGTTCGTTCTTTGCAAGAACGGCAGCTTCTTCCTTTTCTCTGGCATTTCGCAGGTTATCCAGCGCCAGAGAGCACTCGCCGAGGATGGAGAACAGAACGCTGGATGTAAATGCGTCAGGCTGCGTTTGCTTCTCCATCGGAATCCCGACAACACCGTAAATCTGCTGCCCGGTACGGATGGCAAGATACAGCCGTTTTGCCTTTGGAAAGTTTTGCGTCGTTGCTCCGGCGCGCTTGCGGTTTTGCCAGACCCATTGAACCACGTTCTGTTCCCGGTCGGTATCTGGGATACTGTATGGGCTACTTCCGTCAGCCGGATAAATGTTCCCATCCAGCAGAGCGCTGCCCTGTGTCGGGTAAATCAGAACATCTCGCTGCATGAGCTTTTGTATCTGTGTCGCGGTCATCCGATAGACCTCCTCCGGCGTTTCCGCCTTTTGGAGCTGCATGTTCATATCAAAAAGGAGCTTCGTGCGATAAGCGTCCCGTGCGGATAGCTGTGCGTGGGCTTTGAGCTTGGCCGCAAGTGTACTTGTCAAAAGTGCAGCTGCGAACATGACGGCAAAGGTTATTGGGTATTTGCTGCCATAGGCTGCCAAAGACAGCCGGGGCTCCGTCAGAAAATAATTGAACAGGAGGACACTCAAAAAAGCGGACAGCACACCGCAGGTATATCCGCTGGTAAAAGTGGAAGTCAGAAGCACACCCAGCAGGTAAACCATGATGATATTGTCATTTGCAAAGCTGAGCCGCAGAAAGATCCATCCGATGACCGTCGTAGCTGCCAGAATTCCGATGGTCAGAAGTAGTTCCCGGGCGGTCGGAAACGCTGGGCGGATAGTAAGCGGCTGATTTCTGCGGCAGTTCTTATAGGCTTCCACATCCGGAATAATATAAATATCTACCTCCGGTGCAAGCGTAATGAGCTGTTCTGTCAGCGTCGATTCGCTCCAGAAATGCCGCCGCTGTACGCCGCTTCGCCCAATCACAATTTTGGTCACATCAGAGAGCCGCACATATTCCGCGATCTGTGTCGCCACATCTTCACCATGCGTTGTGACAATTTCTGCGCCAAGCTGCTGCCCCAGACGCATATTCGCCTGCAAACGGACGGTATCTTCCGCGTTCATATCAGCGTCTCCGGGGGTCTGCACGTAGAGTGCGGTAAGACTGGCGCAAAATGCCTGTGCCATTTTCCCCGCCATTCGTACAATGCGTTCATTGGATGGAGACGAGGACAGGCACACAAGAATATGTTCTTTTGGTATTTCGCTTCCTTTATTCTGCACATTTTCACCCCCTCTTAAACAATATTATAGCACCAAAATGTGGAGGTTTCTACTGCGCCCAATCGGATTTGTTGTCCGGAAAAGAAATTTGCTCTGAATCATAGATCACGATTTCTACATGGGCATGACTATTGCGAAACTGAGAAAATGTTTCCTCAAGTTCGTCAGGAGAAATATTTCCGACTAGATGCACGCACGGTTCAGCCTGCTGTTGTTCAGACGATTCTTTGATGCGCTTCTGATTTTCGTCCAGAAAGCGATCCAGCCGTTTCATCAAAAACCAGCCGAACAGGAACATTAGCGCCGTCCCAGCGATCAAAACGCTATCTTCCATATACCCTCACCGTCCATTCAGATTCGGAAGCACTTTTGCAGCGCTTTGTATTCGCCCAACGCTAAAATCGTTATTTCCCCGGACAGCACCGTATCCGGCGTAATGGAAGCGTCGATTTTTCCTGAATGTTTGATGCCGAGAATGTTAATGCCATACTTTCTGCGAATATCCAGTTCACCAACACTTTTGCCGATCCACCCTGCCGGAACTTCTACTTCAAAAATGGCGTGCTGCTCGTCGATCTCTATGTAGTCGAAAATATGGTCGGCAGTGTATCGGATCGCTGCCCATTTTGCCACCTGTTTTTCCGGGTAGACTACCTGGTCGGCACCGTTGCGAAGCAGAAACTTTGCCTGCACATCACGCTCGGCACGCGACACCACGCACTTCGCCCCCAGCTCTTTCAGCAGCGAGGTGGTTTCCAGCGAGTTCTGAAAGTTCCCGCTGATGGTCACGATGCAGACATCAAAATTTCCGATGCCAAGAGAGCGAAGAAACTCCGCGTTTGTACTGTCGCCAATTTGTGCGTTGGTGACATATGGCAGCACATCATTGATTCGTTCCTCGTTTGTATCGACCGCCATGACCTGATGCCCCAGCTGAGAAAGCTGTACTGCGATATGCCGCCCGAAGCGACCTGTGCCAATCAATAGAATGTTTTTCATGTGAAAAGTCTCCTTATCCAATCGTGATTTTTTCCTGCGGCAGCTTTGCATTCCCTGCTTTTTTGCTGGAAAATGTCGCATAAATGAGGGTAAGACCGCCGACTCTGCCCAGATACATGAGCGTGATCAGCACCATTTGCGATGGAATGTGCAGCTGCGGTGTAATACCAAGTGTCAATCCCACTGTCCCGACCGCCGATGCCGTTTCATACAGGCAGGCAGACAGCGGAAGATTCTCATATGCGCTGATAAAGACAGCACCGCTAAAGAACAGCATCAAGTACATCGTCAGAATGGTCGCGGCGGTCTTGATGGCGCTGCAATCGACTCTGCGTCCGAAAAATTGGGCACTATCGCGCTGGCGGAAGGTTGCAGTGGCATTGGCAAGCAGAACCGCCAGTGTTGTTGTTTTCATGCCGCCTGCTGTAGAACCTGGAGAACCGCCGATCAGCATCAAAAGGATTATTACGCCCTGTGATGCACCGGACATCGTGGAAAGATTTACCGTGTTGAAGCCCGCTGTCCTCGGCGTGACAGACTGAAAAAAGGATGCCAGCAGCCGGTTTCCGGCGGGAAGCGCGGAAAAGTCTGAAAAGAAGAAAAACATAGCAGGCAGAAAAATTAAAAAACCTGTCGTGACCAGAATCACCTTGCTCTGCATTCGGTAGCGATGAAACCGCCACTTGTTTTCAAAGATGTCATCCCACGTCAGAAATCCAATACCGCCGATCACGATCAGCAGCATAATCGTGATATTGATTACCGGGCTGTCCGCGTAGCCGGTAAGAGATGGATAGCGGTTGCTTTCTGTCCCAAGAATGTCAAACCCGGCGTTGCAAAAAGCGGATATGGAATGAAATACCGCCATCCAGATGCCGCGCCATCCATAGTCCCGGCAGAATACCGGCAGCACAGCAAGCGCTCCCAGCAGCTCAATCAGAAACGTCCCTCGCAGGATGAAGCGTGTCAGACGGACGATTCCGCCGACCTTTGGTGCTGAAATTGCATCCTGCATGGTGCTGCGCTGCATCAGAGAAATTTTTCGCCCGGACAACAGCGCAAACGATGCTGCTACGGTTACGACACCAAGACCACCAATTTGGATCAGTGCCAGAATAACCGCCTGCCCAAAGGTTGACCAGTAGCTGCCTGTATCCTGTACTACAAGCCCTGTCACGCAGACGGCAGAGGTCGCAGTAAACAGCGTTTCATTGAATGGAGTTACATTCTCTCCAGTCGTGGAGATCGGCAGCATCAGCAGTAGCGCTCCGAGTAGAATGACCCCGGCAAAACCCAATGTGATAATTTGAAAAGACGAAAGACGGCGCTTTCGTCGAGTAATCTCTTCCGGCATAAAGGCAGCTCCTTATTTCTGTGATGGTTCATATTATACAGCTGGAGATTTTAAGAGCGGATAAGGGAGATTTAACGATGTATTAAGATTGAATAAAGATGAGGAGATTGCTTGTGCAGATTGGGCAAGATGGTTTATTTCAATCGCTTTATTTGCGGAAGTGGGCTGCGAAGGTTGAGGAAGGAATTACGATGAAAACCCGGAAAAGTGTGCCGAGATATGAGTAGGATGCTGGAAAATATGTGTTTTTGGTTGTATACTGTGTATGTGAATAAAATCGGGGGAGTAACTATCAGAAAAGTTCGCCCGGAATCGTCTGGAAAAATTTCGGGTAAACGGAGAGGAGAAAGAGAGGATAGAAGTTTATGAAACTGGGATTTATTGGGACGGGAATCATTACGACGTCCGTCGTGACTGGATTCTGCGAGAGCGGAATGGAGAATCTGCAGATCGTTGTATCGCCGAGAAATAAAGAACGGGCGCAGATGCTGCATGAGAAATACCCGGAGATCGTGTCGGTCGCGGCGGATAACCAGGAAGTTGTGGACCGGTCGGACTGGGTCTTTGCGGCGCTCCTTCCGAAGGCGGCGGAAGATATCTTAAAACCGCTTCATATCGGACCGGAGAAGAAGTTTATCAATCTGGTTGCAACGCTGAGCTTAAAGCGCATCGAGGAAATGTTTGGATCGAGAGAGATTCTGGCGGATGTTGTGCCTCTGACCTTCGCGGCGAACCGCTTCGGACCGGTGGTGATTTACCCGGATATCCCGGAGGTAGTCGATCTGATGAGTCACGTCGGCAAGCCGGTTCCGGTCGATACGCCGAAGCAGATCGCGATCCTTAGGAGCACGACGGGCCTAATGAGCGCTTACTATATGCTTCTGACCGTCATTATCCAGTGGTGTGAGAGAAACGGGCTGGATGAGCCATCCGCACGGGCATACATCACCGAATTTACTGGGGCGCTGTCCCGCAAGGCAGCGACGTGGGACGGGGATCTGGAAGACCTTGCCAGAGAAATGACACCGGGAGGACTGAACTGGATGGCGCTGACGCATCTGGAGGAAAAGGATGCGTATACGCCTTGGACGGAGATTCTGGGGCCGATTTTGGAGAAGGTTATAAAAGAATAGAGTCGAGGTGGAAAAACTCGGGGCGCACATTTCTCACGCCCCGAGTTTTTCTTTTAATAAAGTGTGAGTATTCTAAAAAAGTAGTTGCTTTTTTTAAGAAGGAATGATAGTATATAGAAAATACTTTAGCACGCTACCATGATAGCAAGATAAATAAAAGTGATGGGAGCTATAACGGCAGGATATAGACGAGCGGGTGATTGTCCGGCAGATTTTGTTGAGGCGGGGCGGTTGCGGCGGCAGTTGAGAGGAGATAGAGCATGAATTTAGAGATTCAGAGCCTTCGGAGGGCGGAGGCGGCGACGCTTCGCCTGAGAGGTCTTTATGAGAGCTATGGATACCGTAAGTACCGGATGGGGCGGTTTGAGGAATATAGTTTGTATGCAGCGAATAAGAGCTTCCTGTTAGGCGAAAATGTACCGACGTTTACGGATCTGGACGGACGCTTGATGGCTCTCAAGCCGGACGTGACGCTGAGCATCGCGAAGAACACCAAGGCAGATAAAAATACGTGCGAGAAGGTCTATTATCTGGAGAGCGTGTACCGTGAGAGCAAGGAAAGCCACACTTACAAAGAGATCAGCCAGATGGGACTGGAGTGCATGGGCGGCGTGGATGACTGCGTGATCGCGGAGGTGCTGGCGCTGGCGCTCAAGAGTCTGGCGGATTTTGAGACGGACTATGTGCTCAAGATTTCCAACATGGATTTCGTGGTGGGACTGATGGAAGAGCTTCCGGTCAATGCCGATCAGAAAGATATCATTTTAGGGCTGATCCGGACGAAAAACCGCAGCGGGCTGGAAAAACTGTGCGTGGATCTGGCACTGCCGGAGGGCGATACAGAGAAATTGATGAAGGTTTCCGGGCTGTACGGAGAGTTTGGGCGGGTGCTGGCAGAGGCAGGTGCGATCGCGGATACGCCGAAAATGAAGGAGGCGGTTGCACTTTTATCCCGCCTGTATGAGGTTTTGGAGGCGATGGGACTGGGCGGACAGCTTGACAAGGTGCGGCTGGACTTCTCGATGATCAATGACATTGAATATTATAACGGTATTATTTTCCAGGGATTTTTAGACGGTCTGGCACGCCAGGTTCTTTCCGGCGGCCAGTACGACGGCATGATGGCAAAATTAGGAAAGAAAGCCGATGCGATCGGATTTGCCATCTATTTAAAAGAGCTGGAGCGCCTGCCGGAAAAGAGCATCCGCTACGATGTCGATGCGCTGGTACTCTATGAGCCGGATGTCGATGTAGTGCGCCTGTGCCAGGCGGTTGAAAGCCTGCGCCGTCAGGGACTGCGTGTGCGGGTGGAGAAAGCTGTGCCGGAGGATCTGCGTTACTGCTATCTGTACCGGTATGACGGACGTCTTTCCCTGGAAGAGGACCGGGAAACTGCCTTTCAGGAGAATGGAAAGGAGGGCGCGAGATGTTAAACATAGCACTGCCAAAGGGAAGACTGGGCGATCAGGTGTATGAGCTTCTGGCGTCGGTCGGATATGACTGCAAGAGTATTTACGACGAAAATAGAAAACTGGTGTTTGAGAACCCACAGACGGGTGTCCGCTACCTGCTCGTAAAGCCGAGTGATGTGGCAATCTACGTCGAGCACCATGCGGCAGACGTCGGAATCGTCGGAAAAGACATTCTGATGGAGAGCAACCCGGATGTATACGAGCTTCTCGATCTGGGACTTGGAAAATGCCGGATGTGCGTGGCTGGAAAAGAGGATTACGTCGAGGACAAAGACCGACCGGTGCGCGTGGCAACGAAATTTACGAATATTGCGAAAGAGCATTACGCGAAGCTGGGACGCGATATTGATATTATCAAATTAAACGGAAGCATTGAGCTGGCGCCGATTCTGGGGCTTTCGGACGTCATCGTGGATATTGTCGAGTCGGGCAGCACGATCCGTGAAAATCACCTGAAAGTGCTGGAAGAGTTCCTGCCGATCAGCGCCCGTTTCATCGCCAACAAGAGCAGCTTTGAGTTTAAAAACAAGCAGATCACCGAGATGGCGGAGAAGCTGAAGGGCGCGGTGGAAGCACACCAGAAGAAAAAGGAACAGGAAAAGAAAGAAAAAGAAGCAAAAGAGAAAGCGGAGAAAGAAACCGCAGCAGAAGATAAAAAGGAGGCGTAGGCAGATATGAGCCGTTTTTTGAGCAAAGCAAGCGAATCACTTCTTCCGTATACACCGGGTGAGCAGCCACAGGGGCGGAAATTTATCAAGCTGAACACAAACGAATGCCCGTATCCGCCGAGCCCGAAGGTTGCGGAGGCGATTCTGGCGGGGTATGAGGAAAATTCTTCTAAAATTATGCCGCTGGAACTTGCAAATTTACGCCTTTATTCGGATCCGGAAGAGCGCGTCCTCATCGAGGCGATCGCCGACCACTACGGCGTGGGAACAAACCAGGTCATCGCGGGCAATGGTTCTGACGAGATTTTAGGTTTTGCATTCCGGGCATTCTGCGACCAGAACGCGCCGCTTCAGTTCGCGGATCTGACGTATGGCTTTTATCCGGCACTCTGCGGGCTCTATGGAATCCCGTTCAAGGTAGTTCCGCTGGAGGAAGATTTTACCTTAAATATCGAACCGTATAAAAATTGCGGAAATAATGTGATCATCGCCAATCCAAACGCCCCGACAGGCATGAACCTGCCGCTTTCTGCGATGGAGGAAGTAGCGGCGTCCAACCCGGACCGCGTTGTGATGGTGGATGAGGCGTATGTGGATTTCGGCGGCGAATCGTGTGTATCACTGCTTCCGAAATACGAAAATCTGGTGATTATCCAGACCTTTTCCAAATCCCGCAGCTTAGCCGGCGCGCG
>NZ_FR895115.1:26723-62114 GCF_000434655.1 Clostridium sp. CAG:43
CCGGCGCGCGCGTCGGATTTGCGATCGCAAATCCGGAACTCATCGCCGATATGAACCGGATCAAATACAGTTTTAACCCGTACAACGTCAACCGCCTGTCGATTTTGGCTGGCACGGCGGCGATGCGCGACTGGGACTACACGAAAGAATGTACCGGGCGCATCTGCAAAACGCGTGAAAAAACGACCGAGGCGCTCCGGGCACTTGGATTTACTGTACTGGATTCGAAGACCAACTTCATTTTTGCCAAGAGCGGCGATATGCCGGGAAAAGTTTATTTTGACGGACTGCGCGAGGCAGGAATCCTGGTAAGACGCTGGGACAGCGAGCGGATCAAAGATTATGTCCGCATTTCCATCGGATCCGAGGAAGAGATGGAAACGTTTGTTGAGGAGACGAAGAAGCTGGTGGAAGCGGCGAGAAGTGCAGTTGTAAGATAGGCTGGAATTCAATAGGTTCACGCATTTACTGTGGGAACCATATGAAAATGCTGGCAGCATGGTTTTTGTAGATGGGGCAGCTGTGAATAAGAAAGGAAGGCTGGCAAAAATGTCAAGAGAACGCAAGATTTCATTAGAACGAAACACGGCAGAGACGAAAATCAGCCTGTCGATTGATTTAGATGGAACGGGAAAATATCAGGTCGATACGGGCTGCGGATTTTTAAACCATATGCTGGAGCTCTTTGCCAGACATGGACGGTTTGACCTCACATTGAAATGTGACGGAGATACGCAGGTCGATTACCATCATACGACAGAGGACATCGGAATCGCCATGGGACAGGCAATTTTAGAGGCGCTGGGTGATAAAAAGGGCATCCGCCGTTATGGCAGTTTCCTGCTTCCGATGGATGAAACACTGGTAATGACGGCGCTCGATTTAAGCGGACGTTCCTATCTGGTCATGGATGTGGAGATTCCGACCGAAAAAGTGGGCGATTTTGATACCGAGCTTGTAAAGGAATTTATGATTGCACTGTCCTCCAACAGCCGGATGACGCTGCATTTTAAAATGTTCCACGGCGAAAACAGCCACCATATCATCGAGGCGATGTTCAAGGGACTGGGACGCGCGCTCGGCGAGGCGGTGTCGATTGACGAGAGGTACCGGGACGAGATTCCATCGACAAAAGGGGTATTATGATCTAAGATAAAAGTAAGTATAACAAATCTATTTAATAGGTTTATAATGATTCAGCGGGGTCCTGCGTTGACTGCGGGAACATACATGAATTGATATAGGAGGCTGCAAATGATAACAATTATTGACTACGGCGTGGGAAACCTATTTTCCCTCAGTTCCTCCCTCAGTTACCTGGGACTGGAAAATAAAGTCAGCCGCGATCCGGAAGATTTAAGAAAAGCGGATCACATCATTTTACCGGGCGTCGGCGCGTATGGCGATGCGATTGCGAAACTGCGCGGATCCGGAATGGCAGAGCCGCTGCTGGATGAAGCAAAAGCAGGCAAACCGATCATGGGAATCTGCCTCGGAATGCAGCTTCTCTTTGATAAAAGCTATGAATACGGCGAGCATCAGGGTCTGGGACTGATTCCGGGCGTGATGGCAGACTTAAAAGAAGACATTCCGGCAAACTTAAAAGTGCCGCACATGGGCTGGAACAGCCTGCATCTGACGGAAAAAGGAAAGAAACATCCACTGTTTAAATACAGCAAAGAGGGCGATTACGTCTACTTTGTCCACAGCTTCTATGGAAAAGATTGTGATGAGAGTCTGCTGGCAACCTCGGAGTACGGCATTCCGGTCACGGCGTCCGCGGCAAATGAAAATGTCATGGGCTGCCAGTTCCATCCGGAGAAGAGCGGGGAAGTGGGACTGCGGATTCTGAAGGCGTTTTCGGAGATATAATTAATAGAAAAACAAGAAAGGTAACTGTTTTTTCAGGCTTGTAGATTAGATTTAAACAGTTATGGAGAGGAAACGGACATGGAGCTATTTCCGGCGATTGATTTGCGGGACGGCAAGGCGGTGCGCCTGGTGCAGGGCGATTATAACCAGATGACAGTATTCAGCGACCGGCCGGAAGAGGTGGCGCTGGGATTCAAGGAGCAGGGCGCGAAAAACCTGCATGTGGTCGATCTGGACGGCGCGAAAGACGCGGCGCTGGCAAATTTTGACACGATAGAGAAGCTGATTAAGACAACGGGATTATTTGTAGAAGTCGGCGGCGGCATCCGCAACGAGGCATCCATCGACAAATACCTGTCGCTCGGAGCTGGACGCGTGATTCTCGGCACGGTGGCGGTCACAAATTATCCATTTGTCGAAGAAATGGTACGCAAATACGGCGATAAAATTGCAGTCGGTGTGGACGCGAAGGACGGTTTTGTGGCAACTCACGGGTGGCTTGAGACGAGCGAGGTAAGAGGCGTTGACTTCTGCCGCCGCCTGCGCGATACGGGAGTGAAAACGGTCATTTACACCGATATTTCCCGCGATGGAAAGATGCAGGGAACGAACCTGGAGCTTTATAAAGAATTATCGCAGATTGAAGGGCTGGATATCGTGGCGTCCGGTGGAATCAGCAGCCTCAAGGAGATTGAGATCTTGAAAAATGAGGTGTATGGTGCGATTTTAGGAAAAGCGCTGTATCTGGGTGCGATTGATTTAAAGGAAGCACTGAAATATTCCGTTTAGGAGAAGCACCGTATAAAAAGCGGCAAAAAAATCATTCGAATCATTCGAATCGTTCGAATGAATAATCAGAAAAAGAAATCAGGAGGGAACGGCATGATTTCAAAACGTATTATTCCGTGTCTGGATGTAAAGAACGGGCGTGTCGTGAAAGGCGTCAACTTCGAGGGAATCCAGGATGTGGCAGATCCGGTCGAGATGGCAAAATTTTACAACCAGAGTGGCGCGGACGAGCTGGTATTTTATGATATTACGGCAAGTGTAGAAGGAAGAAAAATCTTTACCGACATCCTGACTGAGGCGGCAAAACGGGTTTTCATCCCGCTGACGGTCGGCGGCGGCATCAGCACGCTGGATGATTTCGACCGCGTTTTAAAATGCGGCGCGGACAAGGTCAGCGTCAACAGCGGCGCGATCAAAAATCCGGAGCTTATTACCGAGGCGGCACACCGCTACGGCGATCAGTGTGTGGTGCTTTCGATGGATGTTAAACGTGTTGGAGACGAATACCACGTATTTAAGCAGGGCGGGCGTGTCGATACAGGCATTGATGCGCTGGAATGGGCAGAATCCGGCGTCAGACGCGGCGCAGGCGAGCTGGTGGTCAACAGTATCGATACGGACGGTGTGAAGCAGGGATTTGACATTCCGATGCTTTTGGAGATCGCGAAGCGTGTCGATGTGCCGATTATTGCTTCGGGAGGCGCGGGAAAGAAAGAAGACTTTTTAGACCTCTTCCAGTATCCGCAGATCGACGCGGGACTGGCGGCGAGTATTTTCCACCGGAAGGAAGTAAATATTAAGGAACTCAAGCAGTATTTGGCGGAGAATGGGGTGGAGATGCGGTTGATCTAAATCGCATCTAGGAAAAGTTAGAGGGCGGCGCTTTTTCGTGAGAGGGACGGAAAACAGGCATCCAGAAACTTCCGAAAAACGCTTTCGCTCTTGCGCCTACGCAGCGGTGCTAAGTTCGAAAAGACCTCACTAAGCACCGGCGTATGCGATGTTTTCTACAGTTTTTGGACGCCTGTTTTCCTGAGGATCGCGGGAGTAGGCGTCGGCGCTGCGCTGGACGCAGGGGATGTATATAAAAAATTTTAGTGGCAAGGTAGGATGAGAGTATGAGTGAGAATATCAACGAGATTGCAGGCGTAGAGCCGTCGTTTAAGATGGATGAGTTAAAGTTTAATGAGAAAGGCCTGATTCCGGCGATTGTGCAGGATCACTATAGCAAAAAGGTTCTGATGATGGCCTGGATGAATAAGGAGAGTCTGGAGATCAGCCTTCGTGAGAAGAAAACCTGTTTTTACAGCCGCAGCCGTCAGGAACTCTGGAGAAAGGGTGAGACGAGCGGGAATGTGCAGCATATTTCCAGTATTTATGCGGACTGCGATAAGGACACCTTGATTGTCGAGGTAGTCAAGGAAGGTCCGGCGTGCCATACGGGCGCGGAGAGCTGCTTTTTTGAGCCGGTTTACCAGAACGAGGAGATCACGCCGTTTTCCTATGAGGGACTTTACGACCTCATTATGGGACGTAAGACGAACCCGAAGGAAGGAAGCTACACCACCTACCTGTTCGACAAAGGTCTGGACAAGATTCTGAAAAAGGTCGGCGAGGAGTGTACCGAGGTTATCATCGCGGCAGCGAAGAAAGACAAGGACGAAACGATCTACGAGCTGGCAGACCTGTGTTACCATGCCATGGTTCTGATGGCAGACGCGGGCATCAGCGTAGAGGATGTGACGAAAGAGCTGGCGAAGCGGCATGTGGTGGATCATAAGGTGAAGCAGGAGTATATGCGGTAGAGCGGAGCTGGGGACTTGAAAAATGTGATTTTTTAAGTTTTGTATAGCGGCTAATAGAGTAGTAGATAAGAGTGGGCTGTTGTGAACGTGGATGTTTGCAATAGCCTATTTTTGTGTGGAAATTATAATTTTTTATAAGGCACAATAAGTACAATATCAGGGTGATTTTCTTGTATTTTCTGTATGGAAATGCTACAATCAAATTGGAGAGCATTTCATTTTACAGTTACAAGGGGGAGTTATTATGAAACGTTTTAAAAAGTTTGGAACTGCGCTTTTATCCTGCATGATGCTGACGGCATCGTTCGCGACTGTCTCAAACATGACGATGATTACAGCTGAGGCACATCCGGGACGGACGGATGCACAGGGCGGACATCATGACTACAAGAATAAGAGCGGTCTGGGAAGTTATCATTATCATTGTGGCGACCATGAGGCACATCTTCATCCAAATGGAGTTTGCCCGTATAAGAATGGGGCGGTTTCGAATGGAAATACGTCCGGTCAGACGCAGACTCAGACACAGTCCGCAGGTAATCAGAATCAGGTAGCGGAACAGATGAATACGTACCAGCCGGTGTTTGATGCAAATTATTATTATATGAATAATCCAGATTTGCAGTCGGTCGTTGGCTTGGACTCGCAAAAGTTATTTGAGCATTTTTATACGTGCGGTATGGCAGAAGGACGCAGGGCATCGGAGAATTTCGATGTCAGTGTATATAAGGCAAATAACCCGGATTTGGCGGCAGTGTTTGGAGACGATTTGAAGGCTTACTATACACATTATGTGCAGAGTGGGCAGTTGGAGAATCGGGTTTGTAAATAGGGAATGAATAGGGAAAATCATGCAGAGGCTGAAAACTGAATGCATGGTTTTCCTTTTTATATGATAGTAGGTCGACAATGTGTGTATAAGGATGTGGCTTAAGGGGGGAATTTAGAAATTCTCACTTGAGTATCAATGAAATATGTGTTATTATAAATAAAAATTACTTTTTTGGTAATTTTTATTTTTACTAAAGGAGATGCATAGTATAGAAATTCGCTACCATGATAAAAAGATCGAAAAACTTTGCACAGACATCCGAAAAGCGAAGAAGGATCTTCCAGCGATCGTTGCAGAGAAATTGCACGCTCTTGTGAACTTGCTTGAGAGTGCTGAAAATCTTCAGGATATAGCTGATATGCCGTTCTACCATTTACATTCCCTGCATGGAGACAGAGAAGGGCAGTATGCACTGGATGTGGCAGGAAGAAGGTCTGGATATCGACTATCTATTATTCCATTAGATGAAACAGGGAATACATGGACGGAAACAGATATAAACATTGTTTACAGGTCAACAGAAATAATAATTGCGTGGGAGGTGTCGAATCACTATGAATAAGATAGAATATCAGGAGTTGATTGCATTCCATCCGGGTTATTATGTGAAGGATTATATTGATGAGCTGGGAATTACACAGGAAGAATTGTCGAAACGTCTTCAGACAACACCTAAATATGTAAGTGATTTGGTAAATGGAAGAATCAACCTGACAGATGAGATGGTACTGAAACTTTCGATTGTGTTTGGTACATCCACAAAGCTATGGTTAAATCTAAATAGATCTTATATTGAAAAAAAGCTGGAGGTTGAGCGAAGGGAGAAACTTGCTCAGGAGTGCGAACTAGTCAAGAAGATGGATTATAAGTTCTGGGTTACTCTGGGAGCTGTAAAAGCAACCCGAATTGCGGCAGAGAAAGTCCAGGAACTTCAAAAGTATTTTAAAGTTTCGTCGTTAGCGGTACTGGGACAGCGGGATTTTCTGGTTCAGTATAGAACCAGTGTGACGGAAGTAAAGGACATTAATGTAATTAATGCGAATGCGTGGGTTCAGACTGCGATCAATGAAGGAACGCAGATGAATGTGGAATTATTTAATAAGAAAAAACTCACAGAGTCTATTCCAGAGATTCGAAATATGACGGTTCAAAAGCCGGAAGTATTTTACCCGAGATTAAAGGAACTTTTAGCCAGCTGCGGAGTGGCACTGGTATTGCTTCCTAATCTTAAAAATTGCGGCGTAAATGGCGCAGTAAAATGGCTAGGCAAAGATAAGGTGGTTCTGGCACTGAATGACAGGCGAAAATATGCAGATACATTTTGGTTTGCGTTATTCCATGAATTGGGGCATGTGTTACAGCAGCGGATAAAGGTCCTTTTAGTAAGCGAAAAAAATAAAGCTGGGCTGGAAACAGATGAATTGATTCAAAGATTAGAGAATGATGCGGATGCATTTTCACAAAATGTATTGATACCAGAAGCAGAGTATGATGATTTCGTAAGTACGAACCAGGAGGGCTTTACTGAAGAAACGATCCGGGCATTTGCAAAAGAGATTAATATCCAGCCAGGAATTGTTGTTGGAAGGTTGCAGAAAGATGAATATCTGGGATATCAGACTGTGCTGAACAGTATGAAAATCAAATATGTAATCGAGTAATAATTTTTTGCAATAAGTAACGAGTCACAAATAAAAAGAGATTTATATGTCAAAGAGGAGGTATTATAATGTCTGCTAATAGGAAAAATAATATTAATACGGATAGACCGATAATTCAATCAAGTGGATACAACGGAAGTGAGCCTGTTCGTATTTGTCCGAATTGTAAGAAACCAAAACCAATCAGTGAATTTGGTTTCCGTAAAATGGGAAATGGTCAAATTAGAAACCAGTCATGGTGTAAAGATTGTAGATAGAGAGGATTGTAAATAAAGCGGGGCGAAAACTCCGCTTTTATCTTATAATCAATATTAAATTAATTTAAGAATTTCCTAAACATTCCTTCCCACAAACTTCTATTGAATCCCCCCACAAACCGTAGTATAATAAACTAGACTTCGCATAGGCACAAATCCTCTAAAATCAGGGCGTGCCGGATGCGGACGCATGAAAGCGCGTTAAGAGGCGCAGAATAAGAATCAAAAGCACATGGAGTAAGCTGCCTGTGATCAATGTCATGGTCAGATGAAAGATGGAACATAGGATGGATCGAGATCGTATCCGGGCAGCCAGAAGGCGGCTCCGGGATGGCGAAGCATACCCATTGTGCACCTGAAAGCAGAGAAAATGCAAAGGAGAGTGCGATATGTGGTATGTGATCCAAACACAGACAGGAAGGGAACAGGAGCTGACAGAATGCATCGAACGCGTTTTGAAAGGAAATGGGTACCGCGCCTGTTTTGTGATTGAGCAGGAATGCGTCTGGCGCAATGCCGGGGAACTTTTGGAATACCAGAAACCGCTCTTTCCATCCTATGTTATCGCGGACACCGACACGCCGGAGGAATTCTTTCTGGTGTTAAAGCGGGTCCCGAAGCTTTCCAAACTCCTGCGGACGGACTGTGAATTCTGGTCGATTCGGGAAGAAGAGAAGAAACTGCTCTGCCAGATGATGGAGTTGGATGAATGTCTTGTCCGCCGCTCCTTTGTCACCCTCGACGAAGACGGCAACATCCTAACTGCCCAGGGACCATTATCCTTCTTCCTGGACAAGATTGTACGCAAGCGCATCCGCAAGCGGATCGTGACGGTGGAGGTCGAGCTTCTGGGAGAAAAGCGCAGGATAGAACTGGGAATCCGTCTGCCGGAAGATAAGTAAAAGAAAGGAACCAAAACACAAAAGCATGAATCAATTTGAGCAATACAAGCGCCTGATCAAGCTGGGATTTGCCCTGATATTGGTCTCGCTTCTGACAGGACTCTATGGCGTCATCTGGATCAACTGGTACAACAAGATTATCTGGGCGCCGTTCTTCCGCAGGGGTAACTGGATGATGATATTCATCTATGGACTCCTGCTTATTTTCTTTATGCAGCTGTACGGCGGATTTAAGATAGCGCTCCTGAAGCGGGGCAATCTGATCTACTCGCAGATACTGGCGGTGGTAGTCACCAATATTATTACCTATTTCCAGATCAGCGTGCAGGATAAGAAATTCACGGCACCGGCGCCACTGGTGGTCAATCTGATAGGGGCGGTTGTCATCATCCTCGCGTGGACGATGACATTTCTCTGGCTGTACCGGGGCATGTTCCCGCCGAGAGAGCTGCTGCTGATCTCCGGCGATCACTCGGATTATCATTTGATTGAAAAAATGAATGCGCGGGAAGATAAATACATAATCAGCCAGATTGTCAGCTACCACGAAGGACCGGAACGCATCAAAGCGGAGATCGCCAAATACGACAGCGTGATTGTCGGAGATATACCGGCGCATGAGCGAAACTATATCATCAAATATTGTTTCGGCCAGAATATCCGGACATACAGCGTCCCGAAAATATCGGACATTCTGCTTCGCAGCTCGGTGGAACTGAATCTGTTTGATTCGCCGCTGCTTCTGTCGCGGAATAATCAGGGACTGCAGATAGAGCAGGAAATTATGAAACGGATCATCGACATCGTCGGATCACTCATCGGAATCGTAATTACGATTCCGATTTTTTTGATTGTAGGAATCTGTATTAAGATGACCGACGGCGGTCCGGTGATTTACCAGCAGACGCGCCTTACAAAAAACGGAAAGAAATTCCAGATATATAAATTTCGTACCATGGTGCAGAACGCGGAAGCAGATGGAAAGGCACGGCTGGCAAGCGAGGATGATCCGAGAATCCTGCCGATTGGCCGGATACTGCGGGCAACCCGCCTGGATGAGCTGCCGCAGATTTATAACATCTTAAAAGGTGATATGTCCATCGTTGGACCGCGCCCGGAACGCCCGGAGCTGGCGGCCGAATTGGAAAAAGAGATACCGGAATTTTCCTTCCGCCTGCAAGTCAAAGCCGGTCTGACCGGCTACGCGCAGGTGTATGGAAAATATAACACGACCCCTTATGACAAGCTGAAACTGGACTTGACGTATATACGCAACTATTCAGTGCTGGAAGATCTGAAGCTGATTATCATGACGCCGAAGATTATGCTGATGAAGGAAAGTACGGAAGGAGTCAAAGAAGAACAGCAATAACGGAATAAAAAGCTATAAACAGGAAATAAGACATGGAAAAACAACCAGATATACGCATTTTTATTGCCTGCCATAAGCCGACCTATGTACCGGAAAATCCAATTTTTTATCCGGTACAGGTGGGAACGGCGTTGACGGAAAAACGTCTGGAACATATGGCATATCGAGATAATGAGGGCGATAATATATCCGGGAAAAATCCGGATTACTGTGAATTGACGGCACAGTATTGGGCTTGGAAAAATATAGACTGCGACTATTATGGATTCTTTCATTACCGCCGCTATCTGACGTTTCACAGGGTCTGCCCCGTGATGGCGAGTGGACGAATCCTTGGAAAACGCCAGCATCCGTATATAGAGCTGGATTCCGTCTGGGACGATCTGACACCATATTGGATGGAAGCCGAGTGGATGGCGCAGCAGATCATGAAATACGATCTTCTGACCGTTTACCGAGAGCGGATCAATACGACGGTATACCGTCAGTACTGCCAGTATCATGAAGCAGAAGAACTGAATCATATGCTGGAGATTATAAACCGGATTTACCCGGAATATACAGATGTGGCAAAGGCATATATGAGTTCCAAAGATATCTATTATATGAATATGTATATCATGAAAAAAGAGCTGTTCCATACATATATGGAATGGCTTTTTACACTTTTAGATACATTTGAACAGGAGAGAAAAGAGATAAACAAACCGCAGGAACCAAGGCTGTATGGCTATCTTGCGGAGCGGTTGTTTGGTATCTTTTACTTTTACCAGAGGAAGAAAGGCATACAATGTGCCGAGCTTCCTTATCTTAAATTCTATCATACTGAACCGGGAAAGGAGGAAGAAGTATCGAATATACGGGAGTTTCGTTTAAAACCGACCAACTTAAAAATTAAAATAGATATGCGTAAGTTAAACCGTCTGTTTCCGGCAGGAAGTTTCCGGCGGGTATTGCTGCGCGGCTTTTTTTTGAAATAAAAGCAAAATCGAAGAAAGAGGAAAAGATATGAATTTGTTTTTAAAACGACTGGGCGGATTTTATAAGTACCGTTTCCTGATGCAGCAGCTTGTAACAAAAGATATTAAGCTGAAATACCGGAGAAGTTTTCTGGGATACCTGTGGAGTATCCTGAATCCTCTGATGGTTATGGTTATCATGGTGATCGTATTTTCCAATATGTTCCGGTCTGATATTGTCAATTTTCCGGTATACCTGATTATCGGACAGACGCTTTATAACTTTATGAGTGAATCAACCACACAGGCGATCTTCTCCATTATCGGAAATGCGTCATTGCTGAAAAAAACCTACGTGCCGAAATATGTATTTACCGTATCTAAAATTACAAGTTCCTTTGTAAATATGGTATTTGCACTGGGGGCGCTAGTGATCGTATTTGTGGTATGCCGGGTCGTTCCGAATGTTTTTTATCTATTTATTCCGGTGATTCTTCTGCAGGAATATCTGTTCTGCCTGGGACTGGGAATGCTTTTGGCGCAGGGGTGTGTATTCTTCCGCGATATACAGCATATTTATAACGCAGTATTGACCGCATGGATGTATCTGACTCCATTATTTTATCCGATTACCCTGCTTCCGGAGGCGCTGCGGAAACTGGTTATGATGTTAAATCCGATGTATTTCTATATCACGCAGTTCCGTCAGATCGTGCTGGAATGTCGGATGCCGGATCCGTACCTGATTCTGGCTGGATTTGTGGCAGCCGGAGTGGCACTTCTGATTGGAGTGTGGGCATTCTTAAAGACGCAAGATAAATTTATCTTATATATCTAGGAGGCAGAAATGGCATCGGACAAAGACACAATCATAAAAGTAACAAATGCGGCGGTCCGTTTCAATATGGCTTCCGAGCGCATTGATAATTTAAAAGAATATTTTGTAAAACTGATCAAACGCGAGCTGATGTTCCAGGAATTTATGGCTCTGAAAGATATCAATTTTGAGGTAAAACGCGGCGAAGCGTGGGGCCTCATCGGAACGAATGGTTCCGGTAAATCGACACTTTTAAAGCTGATCTGCGGTATTCTGAAACCGTACCGCGGCACGGTAGAAGTGAGAGGAAGCATTGCACCACTGATCGAGCTGGGTGCCGGATTCGACGGGGAACTGACGGCGACGGAAAACATTTATTTAAATGGCGCCGTTCTCGGTTACAGCAAGGAATTTATGGATGCGCATTATGATGAGATCGTCGAATTTGCAGAACTCAAAGATTTCATGAATATGCCGATCAAGAACTATTCATCCGGTATGGCGGCGAGACTGGGATTTGCGATCGCGACGATCGTGCAGCCGGAAATCCTGATTGTCGATGAAGTGCTGGCCGTCGGAGATGCGGCATTTCAGGAAAAATGTCAGGAACGTATGCATCATATGCTGGAAAATGGTACGACGCTTTTGTTCGTCTCCCATACGATGGCAACGGTGCGGCAACTCTGCGATCACGCGATCTGGCTGAATAAAGGCGATGTGGTCATGCAGGGAGAGGCAGAGGGCGTATGCAATGCCTATATGGAGAGTCTGAATCTGCCGGAAAACGCTTAAAACAATACAGACGATACAGAGGAAAGGAATTCAAGATATATGGAAAAACAGGTAGGACAAACACCGGATATCAAGATGTATGTGGTCTGCCACAAACCATCCTATGTACCGGAAAATCCATATCTTTATCCGATACAGGTAGGAACTGCCCTGAATGGAACCAAGCTTCCGGGCATGCGCCATGACGATGAAGGCGACAATATTTCCGAAAAAAATAAAACATACTGTGAACTAACCGCACAGTACTGGGCGTGGAAAAATGAAGATGCGGACTATTATGGATTCTTCCATTACCGACGTTATCTGGCATTTGATCCGACGCTCAATAAAGACGACGGATGGGGGAATATTGCGTATGACCGCATTTCGGATGAGGCGCTTAAAGAAATCAAACTCCAGCCGGAGGCGATGCGGGAATTAATTACAAAATACGATGTGATTACCGTCAAAGGGCGTCAATATCCGCGTTTAAAGATCGAAGGACAGGTCATGGATGTGTACCATGAATATGGTGTGGTGCCGTTCCAGCACCGGGAAGATCTCGATATCACCCTGCGGATCCTGAAAGAAAAATATCCGGAATATGCACAGACCGCAGATGCGTACATGAAGTCGACGAGCGCCCATGAGTGCAACATGTTTATTATGAAAAAAGAAGTGTACCAGAAATATTGTGCATGGCTGTTTGATATCCTGTTTGAGGCAGAAAAACAGATCGATACGACCTGGTACAGTGTGGAAGAATATCGCGTCATGGGCTATCTGGCGGAACGCCTCTGCGGTATTTACTATGAGCATCTGAAAAAACAGCCAGATATCCGTGCATGTGAACTTCCAAAAACATTATTTAAAGATACAGCGCCGAAAGCAGTCTTAGAACCTGTTTGTCCGGCAGGTGTGCCGATCGTGCTGTCGGCAAATGACAAATTTTCACCGTATCTTGACATTATGATCCGTTCCATGATTGCAAATGCATCGCCGGAACGCGAGTATGACATCATTATTCTGTATAACGACATCTCTGAGAAAAATCAGCAACTGATTTCCATGGCAGCTAAGGGCAAACAGAATATATCCATCCGATTCATCCGGGTATGTGAATACTTTGATGCGAGAAAACTCTTCGTCGATCAGCATCTGTCTGTGGAGACATACTACCGCCTGATTATCCCGGAGATCATGCCGGACTATCATAAAATCCTGTATCTTGATTGTGATATGGTAGCCGATCATGATGTGGCAGAACTTTATGATCTGGATCTGAAAGGTGCGGTAATTGGCGCAGCGAAAGATATCGATGTGGCAGGACAGTTAAACTTAAACCAGAATAACTGGAAAAAATATGCCATTGAGACATTGGGATTAGACAGTCCGTACGATTATTTCCAGGCAGGCGTCCTGATTTTGGATCTGGATAGGTTGCGAAAGACGATGAGGTCCGAAGATATGATTCAGATGGCATTGACGCATTCTTACCGCTGTCATGATCAGGATATCCTGAACATCGTGTGCAAAAATAAAGTTACTTATCTGCCACAGCAGTGGAATACGCTGATGGATTGGCAGGAGATAGGGCGCAGCCGCATGGAGATCCTTAAAATGGCGCCGAGAGAACTGTATGAAGAATACTCAAAAGCAAGAAAAAATCCGTATCTGATTCATTTCGCAGGCTACCAGAAACCGTGGGATACGGTGGACTGTGATTTTGCGGAGTATTTCTGGGAGTATGCGAAGCTGTCGCCGTATTATCCGATGATTCTGCGAAATATAAAGCGATGCCTGATGGAAGAGCAGGAGGCGGAACTGTCAAGGATTGCGAAGATGGAGCAGAAAGCGGGGATACGGAAGATAGCAAATAAGATCCTGCCGATTGGGAGCAAGAGGCGTGAGTGGGTCAAAGCGGTTATGAAACGCTTCTAGAGGCGTAAAGCAATGGAACGATAAAAAAAGAAAGCATGATAAGGGGATAGAAATGAAATTCGACTATACAAAACAGCCAGGATTATATTTGTGGAATAATATGTTCGAATCTGACGGCCATCCATTAATATCGGTGATTACGGCATATTACAATACAGGAAAATGCTTTGAACAAACATTTAACAGCGTCATGAATCAGACATTTCCATGGTTTGAGTGGATTATTGTGGATGATGGAACTACAGATAAAGGATCCTTAGATAGATTGGAAAAATTAGGGGAACTTGATAAACGAATTAAGATAATACATCAAAAAAATGCAGGTTTATCAGCAGCACGTAATACAGGAATTAATGAGTCTAGCACTGATTTTATATTCCCATTAGACAGTGATGATATAATCGAACCGACGTGTTTAGAATATGAATATTGGGCATTGCATTTTAATCCTGAGGCTACATGGGCATATTCTGATTCCGTAGGATTTGAAGGACAGGAATATTTATGGGATGTAAAATTTGATCCAGAGAGATTAAGAAAGGAGAATCATTTACCAGCGACTGCGTTAATACGAAAAAAAGATGCTTTAGAAGTTGGAAATTATACAGTAAAGGATTTTCCGTTTAATGAGGATTGGCATTTTTGGTTGAAACTTCTTGCAAAAGGAAAGTACCCAGTACAAATCAAAGGAGAATATTTATTTTGGTATAGAAGAGGCGAAGAGGGTGTTTTAGCATCTGTTAGAAAAGATGATGAAAATAGGGAGAAAAACAGAAAGGTAATATCAGAAGCAGCCGATATGGTGGTGCAGCCAAGGCAGCCGATATGCTTTCCGTTAAATATATGTAAGCCATACATTGCACCAAAAGAATCTACCTGGAATAAGCATGTATATAGCCAGAACGAAAAAATACATATTTTATTTCTTTTTCCGTGGTTTTCTATGGGAGGGGCAGATAAATTTAACCTAGACTTAATCAAAAAGATAGATAAAAATAAATTTGCGATTAGTATTATTACAACAGAAAAGGGAGACAATGACTGGCTGCAATTGTTCCGCGAGGAAACACCTGAAATTTTCAATCTCCCTAATTTTATGTCTGCAAATGATTATCCGGAGTTTATTGACTATTTCATAAAGAGTAGAGATATAGATATATTGTTCGCAAGTAATTCGACGGATGGGTATTATTTGCTTCCATGGATCAGAAAAAATCATCCAGAGTTGGCAATTATAGATTATGTCCATATGGAAGAATGGTATTGGAGAAATGGCGGGCATGCAAGAAGTAGCGCTGTTATGGGAGAAATTGTTGAACGCACCTATGTTTGCAACAGTGCAACCAGAGAGGTTATGATTAATCAATTTCAAAGAAAACCAGAGAGTGTAGAAACGGTTCATATCGGCATTGACGAAAATAGATATGATGCAAAAGCAATAAGGGAAGGGATTTTATATCAGGAATTAAATATTGATAATAACAGACCAGTAGTATTATTTATATGTCGTTTGCATCCCCAGAAAAGACCATTTTTAATGATAGAAATAGCTAAACAGGTTCGAAAGAAAATAAAAAATGTTGCATTTGCAGTTGTTGGAGATGGCCCACAAAAAGAAGAGTTGGTTGAAACTGTCAAAGCAAGAGGCCTAGAGGGAACAGTATATTTTTTAGGGGCTAAGGAAGAAGTTAGACCATATTATAAAGATGCTAAAGTGACACTTATATGCAGTATAAAAGAAGGGCTTGCTCTGACCGCTTACGAATCCTGTGCAATGGGGATTCCGGTTGTTAGTGCAGATGTAGGAGGTCAAAAAGATCTGATAGATGATTCTGTGGGAAAATTGATACCGTTTATGCAAAAAGAAGATAAAGATTTTGATTCAAGATATTTTTCTGATAAAGAAATCAAGGCATATTCGGAAGCAATTGTGGAAATTCTTTCCGATGTGAATAAGTGGAATCTGCTGTCGGTAAATTGTCGAAATAAGATTGAAAAAGGATTTACTATAGATGCAATGGTGCAGTACTTTGAAAAGGAATTTCAGAGAATTTTACTGGATCCCACAATGATAAAGATGCGAAAGGATAAATCAGAGTTCCTTAAAAAATTAGGAATGTTTCCAGGAGAATTATATACAGCATCATTGATGGAACAGGGAAAGAGCCATCCGGAAGAAAATGCATATGTCAAAGGAGAACGTGAAAATATTGGCGAACGTTTGACCAGAGAAGAAAAGACGGTAATTCGTCATGAACAGTCAATTAATCATCAATGGGAAATTCAGAAATGGCATGAAGAGAGGCTTAGACGACTTGAAAATAACAGCTTAAAAGGAATCATAAAACGAATATTAAGGAGAGTAGGGTTAAGAAAATAAATGTATAAAGAAAGGAAACCGAATGTTGATTTTTTCAATATCGTAAAAAAGAAATGAATAGTAATTCAAATTCAAGGACAAGTAGAAATATTTTAGTTCTAATTTTATTGGTAATATTGGGTGCTGTATTTACAGTTTACTATTTAGCCTTAAAAGGAAATCAAAACCAAGTGTATAATGACATAGTGGTAGAATATACTTCAATGTTCGCTGGTAATAAAACACCGGAAAGAAAATTGATATATATTCTTTGCTTTGGCGGGATAGTTCTGTATTCGATTTACTATTTCTTGAACAAAAGTATCGATAATGATGGTGAGCAAGCTACTCTCGAATTGTTGTCTGAGAATCAAAGAGAAAAAGAATTTCTATGTGTTCTAGTGGCGATGATCGTTGTTGGTTTGATGATTTTTGGTAGTGCCTATCAGATAATTGTAGATGGAGTGGCATTTGTAATATTTATATATATTATTGACAAAACACTTATAGTCTCTGGTATTTGTGTTTATTTTATGAGTATATATACGTATATAGCCATATATAGAAGCTATGTATTTTTAGGTGGAGAAGGTGTGGGAAATAATATGATTGCGCTTATATGTGCAATCATATTATCATCAATACCATTTTTATTTAAAAATAGAAAAAGGCAATATTAAGGTTGGGGTTACTTGAAAGCGTAGTTATACCATTCTCTTTGTTGATTTATACTGCAAACCGATATAAGCAGGGAGAAACTGTGATAATAATTGATGTTAGCAATGCAATGTTGGATATAATATGGCTAATAATTATTTGGTTCATGTTAGAAGCAGTTTTTTTCGCAGTAAAAAAATGGAAGAGTATAGATTCTATAGAAAATGTAATTAATTTTGGAACATGCGCAACAATAATAGCATTTAATAGATTTGGTGGAACAGGTGCCATTATGTCAGAAGATTTGCACCATCCGTTTGAGAATATTATTGGCTATTCTCAAATAGTGGAACTTGGACAGATACCGTTTAAAGAATACATTCCGGTTTCAGGCATGTATTCTTTTGTTCAGGGAGCAGTTTTTAAGTGGTTCGGAGATGGTGGAACATTTGCTAATTATTATGCTACAGAGAATCTGTTTTATTTATTTATAATTATTATAATTGTATGTCTATTAAGAAAACATGTTGATAATGTTTATGTTTTCTTGATTTCATTATTGCTTTATGTTGATTCATATAATCGTGTGGTATTTATTTTACCAATAATGTTATTATTAACATGGTCAAAGCTCATCGAGAAAGAAAATGCATGGTTAATGGCCTGGTTTTTGACTAGCTTATTTCATGGCTTGTATTATCCCTTGTATGGTGTGGCAACATGTATTGCTTTTGTCCCGTTAGCTATTTGTATTATAAAAGACTATATTAAATTAGGAAAATTAAAAAAGGATATTAAAACTATTCGATTTTGGTTTGGTTGGGTAGGCTGTTTGCTTTTGACATTTCTGTGTAGAAATTTTTTGATTGGTACATTAAAACATATGTTGGCAATGTCTGGTCAAAGTATTTTAGCGGACGGTATTTCTCGTTTCGGACAAACATTACCAGAGTGGTTTTTTGGATATTTGGATAGATATTTAGTAATTCGTTTATCATTATATTATATTTTTACATTTATGATGCCAGTTTTTGTTGTATGGGTATCGTATGCTTTAGCCGTTAAGTGTGCTGTGATATGTAGAGAAAATAATAGAATAAAAATTAAAAATTCTAAGACAGCTAGCATAGTGATTTCTATAGCGATTATGTCTATGATAGCATATTCTTATACAGTAATTAGATACGATATAGATCGTATTTATGCTAGATGTGCTAGCATTCTGTTTATTAGCTGTGTACTAGTGTTAATCTTTGTATGGAATTATATTAAAAATACAAAAATTAGGTTGCTGGTTGTAGTGATTGCAGTATCCATACCGACGGTTGTGAAAGGCATAGGTCTTTTTTCAACAGAATTGAATTCTCAATATGTAAATGTTTTTTTGACAGGATCAAATTCTAAGCTGCAATCATATTATGTAGTTCCGGATAATTATTTGTATGTAAGTGATGATAGTGTTGAAAAATTAGGAACAGGTTTTATTAATCCGGAGACATATAAATTAATAAAAGATACAAGTGTGAAATTTCAAAGAGAAGAAAAAACGCACTCTTATATGGGTGATCCGCCATATTTTGGATATTACTATTTGTTAAGTATAAAAGGTAATGGATCAATAGAAATAGGGGCAACAGTAAAGGGATATTCTGCAGCAAAGGAAGCAGTTGATATAGTGAAAAAGAATAAAGCTATCGTAGGAGGTAATTTTATACCATTTAGTAATTATTATTTTTATCATTGGCTTCTAGCGTCTGGGGAATATTATTGGGATGATGAAAGATGGGAGTTTATACCAAATGAGAATAAATACAGCAGAGAGGAGATATTAGGGCAAAATAAAAATAATGGAATTGCGTCATGGAACATGAACTTAGAAAAAACAGCGAGTTCGTGGGGAGAATCTATGGAATCTTTAGAAACACTGTTTGATGAACCGGAATTAAAATATGCAATAAAAGAAGAACAAAAAGAAGTGCTAGTGGATTTTGAAGATTTATTAGATGGAAATGATGCAGATTTTATGTATCTGGAGCTTGCAAATGAAAATGAAAATTATAACTATACTTTATATAACTTAGATGGGGAAATTCAACAAGCAGAGGGTAAGTATTCTAAATTGCTCATGAAAAAGAATTACAATCCAGGTATGATTGTTCAAATTAGATGGGAAGATGAAGCAGGAGAGGAGCATGCAATGCATTGTAAAATGTCAAAAGGCAAATTATTATTACCTCTTGGGGCAGGAGGTAAATGGCTGTTTAATGCACACAGAAGTCTTTCAATTCAGATTCTTTGTGATGGCGTCGCAGTGAAAATTCCAGATATTTTAAAAATTAGATTTTTGAAAATAAGAGAAGTGAAATAGTATTTTGAAAGCTAAAAAGGATTTTACCCTAGTTTATAAAAATATTGTTATAAATCAAGAATCAAGAAAGTGTGTTACCCTAAAAAATAGGTAGAGGAAAGCATGTTAGAAGAAAATATAATACAGAAATATAGAATTAGATTTAAAAATAATCAAATCCCATTAGAATTAGCTTTTTTGCAATGGTTTGTAACAAGTTTATTGCAGATTGATAGAGCTTTTTTTTATTATGATAGTGAGACGAAGTACTTTTTTATAGTGAAGTTAGGCTATTTCATATGTTTAGTATTCTTTTGGAAATTTGTTCTGAAAGTATATGCTGAGTTAAAACAGGGGAATGATGAGTATATACGCGGAAGACAAATATTTTTAGTGTATTTTACAATATCCATGATATTATTATTGATCTTTTGGCCAGGCATATGGGCATGGGATGATTTGTATGTTTTGCAGGCATTAAAAACATATCAATCGCTTGCACCGTGGCAGCATGTTATAACGGGTTTGTATCAAGATATCTTGTTGCAAATTTTACCCTTCCCCGGCGGTATTATTTTGATTCAAAATATAATTATATCTGTCTGTGTGGCTTTTTCTGTAACAAAATTAGAAAGAATTTTTCATATAAGAAAAGTAAAATACCGATTGATCGATAGTATACTAAAGTGCATTCCATTTTTGCTTCCGCCAATTTTGTCATATCAGTACTCTGGATACAGAATAGGAATATATATATATTTAGAATTGACATTCATTATTATGTCAATATGTATTTATGAAGGAGAAAAAGAATGGAATTATAGGAAGCTTTTAATGTTTTGCTTCCTTTCTGTAATTGTTGCATGTTGGCGAACAGAGTCATTTATCTATATTCCTTTTATTTGCATTCTGTTTCTTTTTGTGAGGAAAGAAAAGCTATCGCGTAAAAAAAAATTTCTAGGCATTATGATTCTGATTTTGGGCTTTATAGGAATGACAAAATGGCAGAAATATGAACTTGGAAACCAAAATTATGAAATTGTTGCTACGTTGCGGCCATGTGTTGAATTAGTTCGGCATGCGGATTTGAAAAAAGATGAATCAGAACTTAAAGCAATAAACGAGGTATTAGATTTAGAAATTATTTATGAAAATCCTGAATATAATGGGGAACAACTTTATTGGAGCACGGGATGTGTAAGAACGACGAACGATGATCCAAGCGATGATTTTACAGAAATAGAATACAAGGATTATCTAAGAGCATTTTTAAAATTATCAATAAAATACCCCAAGGTTGTTATTAATGAAAGAGGGAGATTATTTTTACAATCAATAGGGGTTATTGGCTCTAGTGTTCGAAATACATATATATCGGCAGTACTATTTGACGATTCTAGCAATAAGGAATTGATCCAGTTTCAGGAGAACGGTTGGCTTGTTAATAGACCTGTGTATAAAACGTTGCGAAAATATATATTGTTAATTTTAGGTGGGGTGAACACGGATGGAAGCTTGAGACCATTTCAGAGTATTATTTGGAATGCGGTTTTGCCGATATCTGTGCTGTGCTTTGTCTGGTTAAAATTATTGCTTCAGAGAAAGTGGTATTTGTGGCTTCTTTGTTCAGCAATTGTCGCAAAAATACCAATAGTAATTCTTACGGAGCCAAGTAATTGGGTGATGTATTTTTTATCATTTTATTTTTTGGGTTATATATTAATTACATATGGTATTTGGATGTATTTAAGCAGAAAGGAATGACAAAAACTTATGAATAAAATATTATTATTTATACCTATGTATAACTGTGAAAAACAAATTGTTAGGGTTCTTTCTCAATTAACGGATGAAGTCCAGAAGTATGTAAGTGAAGTGATTGTTGTTAATAATCATAGCACGGATAATGGAGAAGAGGCAGTAGAAGAATACCTAAAGACACGAAATATCAAAACCAAAGTTTCGTTGCTTCGTAATGATGATAATTATGGATTAGGTGGATCTCATAAAGTCGCTTTTCAATATGCAATATCACATAAGTTTGATTATGTTATTGTTCTTCATGGTGATGATCAAGGAGATATATCGAATTTACTTCCATATTTGAAAAATAGAAAGTATGAAAAATATGATTGTTTTTTAGGTGCCAGATTTATGAAGGGATCGAAATTAGAAGGATATTCGAAATTCCGAACGTTTGGAAACCATGTATATAATATGTTGTTTTCGATTGGATGCGGACATAAGATTTATGATCTAGGCTCCGGATTAAATATGTATAAAGTCGAAACTTTAAGAAAGATGCAGTATTTTAAATATAAGGATAATTTGATATTTAATTGTTTTATGCTTATGGGCTCAACCTATTATAAACACAAGATCAGATTTTTTCCAATCGTATGGAGAGAAGATGATCAGGTGTCAAATGTAAAAATGCTGAATCAGGCTACGACAACACTGAAGTTATTAGCGAAATATATGTTCAATAAGAAAAAGTTTTTATTAGCTGAATATAGAGATAAGATAGTAACGAATTACTCAGCACAAATAATTTACACAAATGAAGAGTAGGAGAGGTTGAAAATGAAAAAAATACATTTAATTATGCCTATGGGCGGTGGAGGCACAAGATTTGGAAATAAAGGTTATGAGTTACCCAAACCTTTAATCAGGCTGCGTGAGCGGCCTTTTTTTTATTGGGCGACGCAATCAATTATAAAATTTGTGGATGTGCAGGATCTTATATTTGTGGTACTGCAGGAGCATATTGATAAATTCAAAATCGATAAGGCGATCTATGAGTATTATCCGGAGGCAAAGATTCGGGTAATTCCTCATGTTTTAAATGGTGCAGTATTGACCTGCTGCGAGGGTGTAAAACTTATTGATGATGACTTGCCGATTCTTTTTAATGATTGTGATCATGCATTTATTTGCCCGGCCTTTTATGATTTTTGCGAAAAGGCTGATTTTGATAAGATAGATGGTGCTCTTCTGACATTTGAGTCCGATAGCCCCAACTTTAGTTATATTAAATTTAATAAAAATGGAAAAGTAATAGGAACAATCGAGAAGGTTGTAGCAAGCAATGAAGCTATTTGCGGAGCGTATTATTTTAGGAACAAGAAGCTGTTTACAGATGCGGTAAGTAGTTATTTAGATAAATGTGATTATAAAGAGTTTTTTGTGAGCGGCGTATACAATGAAATGACGAAAAAAAACGAACAGATAGATACGTTTAAAATCAAAGAACATATTTCCTTTGGTACCCCGGAAGAATATGAACAAGCCAAACAGGATGAAAGGCTGGGTGAATTAATTTGATATCGGTTTTCTGCTTTTTAGGTGCAGTCTTATTTATCTGTATAGCGCACGTTATTCGTGTTTTAAGATGGGAATTGTTTATCAATGTATATGAAAAACCAAATCGAAGAAGGTTGATTCAGGCCTTGTCTATCGGATATTTTCTGAATTATATAGTTCCGTTCAAGCTTGGTGATATTGTGAGGGCTTTGTTTGCCGGTCGAAAGATGAAAAATGGCAGATCATTAGGTTTGTCAACTGTGATAGTAGATCGCTATTTAGATATAGTTTGCGTAGGAGTTATTTTTGTTTTGCTTTCTATTACCGGAAAAAGTAAATGGGGGCCGGATATGCAGAGAACAGCTCTGTTTTATCTTTTCTTAGCGATATCGGTACTTGCTTTGATGGTTGCGATTTATGTGTGCAAAGGGATAGTAAAACGTGTGATCCGTATGGTTGCAGGGATTTTTAACGAAAAAATTGAAGCAGGACTTTTACAGTTTTCCTGGGCATTGATCTGGAATTTTAAAGATATTTTCCAGAAAATAAGGAAGGCAAAATTGCTTGGAACAACGGTTGCCATGTGGCTGTGCTATTTGCTCTCATATTTTCTGTTTGCATGTTTTTTAAGTACCAACGGAATAGGAACAACCTGGGTTGACGTATTTACATTATTGTTTGCACAGAATGGTATCAAAGAAAGTACGAGTGTTGCTTTTGCACTTGTGAACGATAAGCTAGTGCCGTACTCGATTTATATGGTTTGTTATATGCTTCTCCCGTTAATCGTGCTGAGTCTTATGCCGTTTATGATGAAGGATACGAAGGAAGATGAGGAAAGTGAGAACTATTTAAATCTTCTGCCTCATATGGATTCGAAGGAACGACTCAACTTTTTGGAAGGATATTTTTCGGATCAGAATAGAGACTATACAAAAAATTATTTAAAAATCAATCAGAATATATCTATAATTCGAGATTATTCTGCCGGTTCGAATGCGACAACGATGCTGTGTACGGACGGAAAAAGAACTTTTTTTAGAAAGTATGCATTTGGCGATGATGGAGAGAAATTATACCAGCAGATTCGGTGGATTTGTGATAATCAGGAATACTTACCATTGCCCGATATCTTGAATTCAGATAAGGAAGCGTCCTATTGTTATTATGATATGTTGTATAGAAGCAATGCGGTTGGATTATTTGAATACGCACATTCTATGCCGATTGAACAGAGTTGGGAGATTATACAAAAGGTTCTTGAAACTTTGGAAAACTCTATTTATCAGATGCATGTAAAAAAAGCAGATACTGAGACAATCCATAAGTATATTCAGACGAAAGTCCGGAAGAATCTTGAGAAAATTAAAAATGCAAAGAGATTAAAGGGATTGCAGCAATATGACATCTTAATTATTAATGGTATCGAGTATAAGAACCTGAAGTTTTATGAGAAGTATCTAGAGGAAAAGTATCTGGAGAATATTTTTAAAAATGATTCTTATGCGGTTATACACGGAGATCTCACAATCGAAAATATAATATGTACTAGGAATGAAAAAGGTCAGGATGATTTTTATATTATCGATCCGAATACGGGAAATGTACATGACTCCCCTAATTTGGATTATGGAAAGCTGCTGCAATCAATTCATGGCGGATATGAGTTTTTGATGTCAACGAAGAGTGTAAAGGTATCTGAGAACAAGATTAATTTCCTGTTTACAAAATCATCTGCCTATATTGAGTTGCATGAGCGTTTAAGAAAATATATGAAAAATCAATTGGGTGATGAAAGAACCAGAAGTATATATTTCCACGAGATAATTCACTGGCTGAGATTGATGCCTTATAAAATCGATAAGGCAGGAAAAAGAGCAGTATTGTTCTATGCGGGAATGCTGATGGTTATGAATGATGTGATTGAGATGTATGGAGATCGGGAGGATTCATAGTGAAAGATTATTTAGCCTTATTTGACCTGGATGGGACTCTTTTCGATACAGGAGATGTGAATTACTATGCGTATAAGGATGCACTTGAACCGTATGAAATCAAACTTGATAAAGAGTATTTTGTAAAGCATTGCAATGGAAGGCATTACACGGAATTTTTGCCGGAACTTATGGGAGATTCTGATCATATTGAGAGTGTGCATGAAGCTAAAAAGATGGCGTACGTTAGAAATCTGGATAAGGCCAGACCTAATTATCACCTGTTTAAAATGATCAATCAGATGAGGAATACATATTACCTGGCAATTGTAACAACAGCCTCCAGACAAAATACGATGGACATATTGAGTTATTTTAATTATCAGGCTCTTTTTGAGTTTATTGTCACGCAGGAGGACATAAGCAAGGTAAAACCGGATCCGGAAGGCTTCTTAATAGCGATGAAGCATTTTGAAATAGATGCTCATCATACCTTGATTTTTGAGGACTCTGATGTGGGAGTACAGGCGGCTAAGGCTACTGGTGCAAGTGTTTTTATTGTAGGACAGATGTGAGAAATGAGAGGCAAAATAGAATGAGTAAGTTGTTAAACCAATTGGTAAAGTTTGTTGGTTTGAGCGGTATTGGTTGGCTCTTGGATTTTTTTACATATACAATTTTAGGATTTGTATCTAATAATCTGGTTTTGAACAACTCAATAAGTTCGTGGGTAGGTGTGACGTTTGTATTTGCGTTTGCTACGAGAAAAATCTTTCAAAGTAATAGCAGGATTCCTTTAACGTGGAAGTATGTGATTTATATTTTATATCAGATTGTGTTGATATATTTTATATCAAAAGTGTTGAATGGAATTAACTTACTTATTATTTCTAAATGTACCTTAGATATAATTTTGAGATTTTCATCGATTTTAGCTAAGATTCTAGTGACCCCGATAACAATGATATTGAATTTTATCGTTATGAAGGGGGTTGTTGAGAAGCTATAATAAGAAATGGAATCTATAAATAAAGGAAATATATGCAATAGAGTCCAATAACGTGGCTCAGAGAGATCCGGAATAATCAATTTAGTATTTATAGAGGCATTTTTTGCTTCGAAAGGGGGCGGTTAGGTGAGTAGGAGTAAGGCTATGGTTGCTGTTGATTATTTGAGAGCAATTGCATTATGCATGATTCTATATGACCATTTGGGAGGGCTCTTCAATCCAGGGTGGATTGTAAAAAGATATGTCGATTTCTTTTTTGCAGTACCGCTAAATATAATTCAGGATTTTGGCGCATTTGGAGTTTCTTTGTTCTTTTTGATTAGTGGTTTTTTATTTACGTATAACGGAAACCATCAAAATGAAGGAAGAAAGACTCTGAAAAAAATGATGAAGATATACAGCGGATGTTTGCTGTCATTCTTGGGATTTTATCTCTTACAGAGAATTGTCTGGTGTGTAAAAGAAACCTATTAGAGTCAGTTTTCATTGAGACAGTGGATTGAAAGCATGACTCTAGTTGGTTATTTTACAGGGTCGGGCGAGGTGATTAACGGAACAACATGGTTTTTAATCCCACTGTTTATGTTTTATGTTTTGCGGATAGGCTATACTTGGATGCAAGAGAAAGTTAAAGTGCGTTGGAATGTCCTTATTTTAGAAGCAGTTTTGGCGGTTATAATGCTGCTATTAAAGGTGCTTAAGCTACCTATATCATCATGGCTGATATTTGTTTATATGCCAGTGTCAGGATTGATTTTGGGAGAGATTTTTCGGGATAATACGCAGGTATCTATTTTGGAAGAGCTAGTTTTGCAATTTGTAAACTATATCAGTATGACGATATGGTTCTGGATATTTGCTCGTCAGTATCATGATTCATCGCTTTATTTTGTTTCGTTTATTTATTCGATAGCACTGGTGGTATTATTTGCGCTCTTAAATGACAAATTTAAGAAGAATAAAGCAGTTTCTTTTTTATGCAGAATCAGTTTATCTGTATATTTGGTACATATGACATTTGGCTGTTTTTTATTAACGCTGTGTTCATTTGTGCATATACCATTTACACTTTCATTTATAGCTACAATAGGGGCTATTTTGACCTTATCATACGTACATATGAAAGTGATGGATAGGGTTATAAAATAAAGTAACTGTTAAGTAATGTCATGTATGTGATTATGGAGGAAAACATGGATACAACTCTTATTATTATGGCTGCCGGTATTGGCTCACGGTTTGGAACAGGCATTAAGCAGCTTGCAAAGATGGCTCCAAATGGAGAGATTATCATGGATTTTTCAATCTATGATGCGAAAGAAGCTGGATTTACAAAGATTGTTTTCGTGATCCGGAAAGCGATTGAGCAGGAGTTTAAAGAGATAATCGGAGATCGCTTATCCAGGTTTATGCCGGTGGAATATGTGTATCAGGAGTTGGAAAATCTGCCGGAAGGATACGAGGTTCCGGCAGAAAGAGTGAAACCATGGGGAACCGGTCAGGCGATTTTAGCTTGTAAAGATGTGGTGAAGGAACCATTTGTGATTATTAATGCGGATGATTATTACGGAAAAGAGGCATTTGCGAAGCTGCATGATTTCCTGATTTCCGGAGATGATGTCGATAAGATTAACCTTGCGATGGCTGGATTTTCTCTGAAGAACACGCTGAGCGAGAATGGATCTGTTACCAGGGGCGTCTGTGTAGCGGATGAAGCAGGTTATCTGGTGAAGGTGATTGAGACAACCGGAATTCGGGCATCTGGTGAGAAGATTCTGTGTGATAATGCAGAAGTGGAGAGTTGGATCACACCAGATACCATGGTATCTATGAATATGTGGGCCGGTACATCAGATTTCTTAGAGTATATTGATAAGGGATTTTCGCGATTCCTTGATAATTTAGGAGATAATCTGGAGAAGAAGGAGTATCTGCTTCCGAACATTGTCGCAGAATTACTTGAGAAAAACCTGGCTTCCGTAAAGGTCCTGAATACATCGGATCGTTGGATTGGAATTACCTACAAAGAAGACATAGAACCGGCTCAGGAGAAGTTCCGGCAGATGATTGATAGCGGTGTGTATCCCAAGAATTTGTGGCAGTAAAACACAGGAGGAGCAAGGCGAATGAACATGGATAGAAAGATGGAAGTTGAGAGGAAGGTACCTGTCCGCAAGGCTCTTCTGGTTACCCACGTGAGCGGCTTTCTTCCTCAGTTTGAGATGAACAATGTGCGGATTTTGCAGGAGATGGGGTATGAGGTTCACTATGCTTCGAATTTTCATACGCCTTCCTATGGCACGGATAATCATCGCTTGGATGGAACCGGGATCATAAGGCATCAGATTGATTTTGTCAGAAGTCCCTTTAATGCGAAGAATCGTCTGGTGTACCGTCAGATGTGTGATTTGATGAAGCGGGAACATTTTTCTCTGGTACACTGCCATACGCCTATGGGTGGTGTGATGGCACGTCTGGCGGCCCATGCAGCCGGGACAGGGCCGGTTATCTACACGGCCCATGGATTTCATTTTTTTAAGGGCGCACCCTGGAAAAACTGGCTGATTTATTATCAGATGGAGAAGCTTCTTTCCAGATATACGGATCAGCAGCTCTGTATTAACCGGGAAGATTATGAGCTGGCGAAGCGGAAGTTTCATGCGAAGTATGTGGATTATGTGCCGGGAGTGGGGATAGATGGTTCTCAGTTTCGGACGTTTGGGGATAAGGAGCGGCAGAAAAAACGCGAGAGTTTGGGGATACTTTCGGGGCAGGTCGTTTTACTGACTTCCGGAGAAATGATTCCGAGAAAGAATCAGGAGGTGTTGTTCCGGATGCTGGCAAAGATAAAGGATGAGGCGGAAAACCTGCGTCTTTTGTTGTGCGGGCATGGAGAATTGAATGAGTATCTGCATGGAATGGCGGATGAGCTGGGGATTGCGGATCGTATATCGTTTTTGGGATACAGGGAAGATATGGCGGAGATATTTCAGGCTTCGGATATCTTCCTTTTTCCATCCTTTCAGGAAGGGCTGCCGCGGGCGATGCTGGAGGCTATGGCCAGTGGGCTTCCGGTGATCTGTTCGGAGATTCGGGGCAATACGGATCTGATGGGAGATAGCTGGACCCTGTCGGCGGATCGGAAAAGAAAGCTTTGCCCGGGCGGGGTCATGCTTAGCCAGCTTCAGGATGCGGATGTCTGGGCGGAAGCTCTTGAGGATATGCTGTCCAGGAAGAATTGCTGGAAAGAGATGGGTGAAGCCTGCATCCAGCGAAGCCAGGAATTTAGTCTGGATACAGTGGAAAAGAAGATGAGGGAGATCTATGGACGTTTTGCAGAAATGGAATAGAAGTATACCGGATGGAAATGGGACGGCAGCGGCGGTCTTATTTTTTTTGCTTTTTATATTTTTGAAACAATTTTATTTATTCCCTTCAGGGAGGATGGAGGCGGCGGATGTATGTCTGTTCGCCTCTTTTTTTATGCTGTTATGTGACTGTATGATAAGAAGACCGGAACGTCTTTTTAAGCTGAAGATAGAAGGACTGTTTTATGTGTTTCTGGCATTTGTTGTGGTGATTAATACATATTATGGGATTCGTCTTGGCCGTGGTGAATTTTTTAAGTATACTTGCTTTTGGATCTTCAATGCCTGTGCTATCTGGAGTTTCTGCTATCTGGCGGAATATGGCGGAAAAGCTTTTTTGACTGGGATTAATTGTGTGGTAAAAGTGAATGTCGGAGTGCAACTGCTGATATATCTGTCGGGTCATGGACGCATATTTCGTGAGTACTGGGGAGCGATTCGCTATCAGGGAACCTTTAATGATCCGAACCAACTGGCATTTTTCTTGTTTATGATGATATTGCTTTTGTATCTGTACCGGTGCCGGTTTGGGGATCGGAGCTTTCCTGTGTTCTATGTGCTGGCCTTGCCGGTGATCGCAGCATCGAAGTCTACGGGAATTTTGCTGGGAGTTTTGATTTTTACGGTTCTGGCTGTTTTGCATGCCCTGTACCGGGTGGGATGCAGAAAAGGTGCGTCTATGAAAGTGTGGACTCTGGGAATCGTCATCGGAGTGGTTCTGTTTGGCCTGTTTTTGTGGTGGATATGGCCTGCAGCGGATTTTGATGTGAAGACGGTGGATTATAACATGTTGACGCGGATTCAGGAGAAGATATGGAAGGTGGCTCATGGCGGTCTGCTGGGACTTTTTCTGGATCGTGGAATGGAGAAGCTTGTGCTGTATCCGCAGTATCTCCTGTATGGAGCCGGGGAAGGCGGATTTGACCGGTTTACACTGGCTAGTCAGGTGAATGAGATTCATTGCTGCTTGTTCAGCGTGATGTTCTGTTATGGTCTGATTCCGACTCTATGCCTGCTAGTCTGGCTTGGGCGGAAACTGCGGTACGCAGATGCGGCTATGGCTTGTGCAGTGGTGGGGCTTCTGGCGGAGAGCTTTTTCCTTGTGAATTACCGGCAGCCGATGTTTTGGATGATACTGTTGTATGGGAGTGTGGTGCGTATGGATGGGAATGGAGAACGAACATCTATTCCTGTTGCAGAATAAACTGTGAAAATTAGTAGAAGGATGACTGTGGGGTCATCCCTCTATTTTTCGTTTACTTTTTCCTGATTTTTCCAGCTTCTTCTTTCGCGGATATTCCTGTTATTAAGGATATTTCATCTTTGTAAGGCATTCTTGGTGCATATAATGATATATAGGCATTACCAATTGCTCCTTGGAAAAAAATCATTTTCGGATTATCATTTTTTCCAAAGGTCAATACATGGCTTTTCGAGATGCCGGGATATGGGTCGATATAGTATATCTCTTTTATGCCTAATTGATATGCTTTTTTGGAACATAACTCACAAGGACTTGCTGTGGTAAACAATTTTCCGCCTTGAATCTTTGCACCACCGTATTTTGAAATTTGTAAAAAAGCATTTTCTTCGGCGTGTAGTGCACGAGTGTGGACCTGGTTTGATTTGCCAGTTAATCCATTATAAATGTCTTTAAAACAATACGAAAAGCATTTTCCTTCTTTTTTATCCTTTATGCTTTTCTCTTGTAAATGAGTATAAATACCCTTCATTGTTTCGTTGAAAAGTTCATCTTCTAGTTCGAATTCACTAAAAGTTTCGCTGTCTTTGTTTTTATAATAATCTTCAACACATCGTAGATTACATGGAACCTGTCCCTTGGGAACGTCATTCCAACCAACCGATCGAACAGAAAAATCTTCACCAGTTACTACTGCGCCTACTTGTCGTGACAAGCATCCTGAATTATATTTTGCATTGAATGCTAATTGCATACATCTTTCTAAATGAGTCGGTGCAATTAATCCTGGTTGAAGCGCCAGTGCGATATACTTTATAATTTGTTCTGTTAATTCGAAATATTTGTGATTCTGTATATTAGGATTATATAAATATACATCTGATATTTCTAAGCAGGCTGAAACATTTTGATGATAAAATATACCATCTTTTCCAGGATATTCGATCCTATCCAGGCTTTCTAATTCTTTTCGATTCATACCTAATCTATTTTGCCGGTATTCATTTTCTGTATTAATTGCGAATGCATAAAAAGCACGATATCGATCCCGAAAGAATTGAATCTCAAAAGAATTCCGTAAGGCATCTATACATATTCGAGTTTGCTCCCTGCCTTCATGAGCGAGTTCTTCATACCTATTTATTATTTTTACGATATAGTTTATTCGCTCTGCGATGGTGATTTCATTGCCTGGATTTTCGCTATCGTTATCATATTTTCCGGAACTTCTAATATTATTTCCCACTTGTTGCATGAAGTATGAATATAAATTGTAGAATTTTTTGTCATCATCACCGTGTTCTCCGGATGTATTAATTTCTTCGACGGTAATGTCCTTAATGACTTTACAGAAATTATTTTTTTTGTTTATCAAACTACTGGTAAAATAGTTAATCATTTTCAGTAGAGAATCTTTAGTTTCTGACTCTATATGTTTGTCGTTATTGAATACGTTATCAATCCATGTACGAAGATTGCTATCAATAATAGTATTTTTTATACTGTCCAGGGTGAAATTTTTATCCACATTTTCATCCATGAGCACGCATGCAATTTTTTTCTTGAGTTGATCTTTCTCTTTTATATTTACTTTCATAGCAATGCTATCAATATAAGAAAATAATCTTCCATACGTATCTTGAAGAATGAAAGACAAAATAATGGAACTGGCTTCAATTACATCAAATTTCTTCCATTTTTTTCCTTCTTTCATATAGCGATAGATAACGCTATATTTTCTTTCATCGGAATTATTATAGTCGCAGGTCTTATAGGATCTCAAATCTAAGTCTTGGAAATTGTCTTTGGATAAAATTTTTGCGACGGTTGTACACCCCGATCCTGTTCTTCCGGTTAATCCAATTAATATAAATTTATCACGCTGACTATACAGACTTTTAATCGCATCAGCTTTATTATTAGATGTATCTGTACCCATATGCTCCTCCCCGATTTCAATCATACCTGTTGCAATATAATAAACAGCAAAAACGTCATTCGGATGATTTTAGTATATCATAATTATATGATTTTTGATAATAATTCTCTGTTTTCGAGGTGAGCAATTTTATCGCAGTAACTTGGGGTAGCGAGGTATCTCTGTTCATTTTATATTTTTATGAGATTTGTAGCATAGAGACTTTTATATTTCAGGAGAACACTAAGATGCCTGTAAAAGGATATGCGTTTATGATATACTGGAGAAGCAGGAGCTACTCTCTTATTATTTGATAATAGGAATTAGCGGAGATATTTTAAGGGGGATTTAAATGTGTTTAGGAAAAAGCATGATTTCAGAGGCGATAAAAGTCAGTCAAAAAAGAATAAATTTTTATTATTCTTTGTAAAAGATGAAAGATTATATATCACGATGGCAGCTGTGATGGCAGCTATAATCTTGGGTTGGGAGTGGCTGTGTAATAAACAGGTGGATAGTATGATTGAATTTTCTACCTTTTCTGCGGTTGTTATTGAGAGTATTTTAGTCTTTGTTGTTAACCGGCTGCGTTCTCACATCATGAATCAGGTTGAAGATCCCAATAAATTGACAACTGATTATGATGGATTGGTGAAACGATATTCTTTGGAGAGAAATTTTGTAACCTGCAAGAATAGTGATGGGACGGTGGTTATTCCGGTAATACTGGAGGCAAAGCTGTATGATAAAAAGATAGAAATTGAGGATCATCCTGAAAAGAATTATTCTTTGCCGGAAATCATAGAAAAGCACTATGAAGATTTGTTTTCTGCCCATGTGACCTCAAAGATTTATAATAATACAAATATTCGTGTGGATGAATGGGGGTGCGTGGGGGATGATAATACCTTTAAGTTTGTAACCGGAAGAACAACCTACTACAATTCCTTGGTGACCAACCGGGCTATGGATTACAGCCTGATTGATGGGATTTCCGTCAGGGAGCTTCTGGAGTGTGGACCGATGGTTCACTCTTTGAAGAATTCTTCGCTGTTGAATCATCTGGGTTTTAATGGATTTGTTGAAAGTTCCGATGGTTTGATTATGCTGGTATATCGCAAGAAGAATGTGTCCATAGCGAAACGCACGTATTCAGACAGTGTTGGGGCTAGTTTGAAAGTAAAGTATGCCTTGGATGAAACATATACATTTACAATAGATGGGCTGGAAAATGGAATTATAGAAGAAATTAAGGATGAACTTGGTATAGAGAAAGATACGCTGGAGGCTGTTCAGAATACGTCTGGTCTTAAGTATGTTCAATTAATTGCAGCTTATAGAGACATACTGGAAGGCGGTAAACCACAGCTTTTGTTCTATGCAAAAACATCTATGTCTCAAGGTGAAATAGAAGCAGCATTTTATGAAAGAAATCATCAGATTAAAAAAGCACCCGGGCAGTACGGCTCAGATGCGGATAAAAAAGAGATGGAAACAGACGGCGATAAATTAGTCTGGATTTCTGTAAGTGAACTTCCGGATTGGGATGTATATTCGGATGGAATCCGATGCAGAAAAAATGGAAAAGAGGAGTATTTAAAAATGGTTCCATCGGCATCCGCCTGCGTTGAGATGCTGAAAGAGTATATGAATTTGTAAAAGGTATTTTTGCTGACTACTATAAAATTGGAACTTGTGAGGGAAATCGGGAAGAAAGAACCATCGGAGGTATCCTATGCAGAGTACATTAATTCGTTTTACGGACAGTAAGTTCGCCTCATAGAGTGCAATGGAGTATTAATAAGGTATTGTGTTCAAATTGAGAGTTCGTTTTGGGGAATGCTTAAAGCTGACGGGATATTCTTGTTTAAATTGTCGTTGTATGTTATAAATAAATCACAAGTATAACAACACGTGACAAGGAGAAAACCAACATGTACGATTATTTAATAGTAGGCGCCGGTCTCTACGGTGCCGTATTCGCCCATGAGGCGAAGAAAGCGGGCAAGAAGGTTCTGGTGATTGACCGCCGCCCGAATATTGCAGGAAATGTGTATACAGAGCCGATGGAGGGCATCCAGGTTCACAAGTATGGCGCGCATATTTTCCATACGAATAATAAAGAGGTCTGGAGTTATGTGAACCAGTTCGCGGAGTTTAATCGTTTTACAAACTCCCCGGTGGCGAATTACCACGGCGAGCTGTATTCCCTGCCGTTCAATATGTATACGTTCAACAAGATGTGGGGTGTCGTGACTCCGCAGGAGGCAGCGGCGAAGATCGAGGAACAGCGCAAGGCAGCAGGCATCACCGAGCCGAAGAACCTGGAAGAGCAGGCGATCAGCCTGGTTGGCACGGATATTTATGAGAAGCTGATTAAGGGCTATACCCAGAAGCAGTGGGGAAGAGAGTGCAAGGATCTTCCATCCTTCATCATCAAGCGTCTTCCGGTTCGTCTGACCTTTGACAACAACTATTTTAACGCCCTGTATCAGGGAATCCCGGTGGGCGGCTATACGAAGATGGTTGCCAATATGCTGGACGGCATCGAGGTTCGCCTGGAAGAGGATTATTTTGAGAATAAGGCTGATTGGGATGCGATGGCAAAGAAAGTAGTTTACACCGGCGCGATCGATGCGTATTTTGAGTATTCGTTGGGCGTTCTGGAGTATCGTTCTGTGCGCTTTGATACTGAAGTGCTGGATATCCCGAATTTCCAGGGCAATGCGGCAGTGAACTATACGGATGCGGAGACTCCGTGGACGCGTATTATCGAGCATAAATGGTTTGAGTTCGGCAAGGATGCCGATGGCAATGATCTGCCAAAGACGGTTATCAGCCGTGAGTACAGTTCGGAGTGGAAGTTAGGCGATGAGCCGTACTATCCGGTCAATGATGCGAAGAATGGCGCGCTGTATGAGAAGTACAAAGAGCTGGCGGAGAAAGAAGATAAAGTGATCTTTGGCGGTCGTCTGGGCGAGTACAAGTATTATGATATGGATGCGGTGATTGCTTCGGCGTTGGAGTTGGTGAAGAAGGAGCTGTAGGAGAATTTTTGATTTTTATCCGGATCGGCGGATGGTTTCGAAATCATGGATTAGATGGGAAGCTACCTGCTGATTCAGATAAAATGGTAAAATGAAAATTGCAAAATTTAGTATTTCAAAAATAAAGCATAATAAAACATCTTGAATACAGATGAAAGATATGCTATAGTAGAAATAGGAAAGCCAGAGACATACGGCCTGCCGAAATGAAACAGTTAATCTCTTATGAGACCAGCCGCCCCTATTGCAGTAGTGGCGGCTATTTTCTTC